>CAYHCR010000007.1:0-19300 GCA_964354895.1 uncultured Myxococcales bacterium
GACTCCCGCGCCGCGAAGGGATCGCGGCAGCCGTGGATGACCGCCTCCAGCCCCGCGCGCACGAGCCCCGAGAGCTCCGGCCGCAACGCCGCGAGCTCCGGCTCGACCTCCGGCTGAAACCACGCGAGCAGCTCCAGCGACGCCCAGAGCGCGCGGGAGAGCCCGAGCGCCTCGGCGCGCTGCTGGAGCAGCGAAGGATCCAGCGGCGTGCCCGGTCCCCCGCGGGCGTTCGGCCCGCCGCGCCCCTTCACCAGCTCCCGCAGATCGACCCAGGCGATGAGCGGCACGCGAAAGCCGTTGCGCGCGAGCGACGCGACGTGCAGCAGGAGCGCGTCCTCCGCCGCCGGCCGCAGCACCGTCGCGCCCAGCGCCCGCGCCCGCACGCCGCGCGCGAAGACGCCCGCCTCGCCGCCCGGCTTCGGGAAATATTGCGTGAAGAGCAACAGGTGGAAGCGCTTGTTGTAGAGCGTGAAGCGCGGCCCGTCGGGATCCTCGTACGCCGGCTCCACGGGGAGGAACTCATGCTCGGAGAGCCCGCGCGCGAGCTCGGGGAGATCTTCCTCCCGCACCAGCAGCCGCACGTCCGGCACGTGTCGGAACGAGATGTGCGGGTAGAGCGTCTCGACCCACGCGGCCGAATCGAGCAGCACGACGGGCGCGTGCGGGATCGAGGTGAGCGCCTGCTTGAGCGTGACGAGCTTGAAGACGACGTCGTTGGACGCGCCCTGCTGGTAGCCGAGCAGCACGTCCCGCGCGCCCGGCGGGACGCGGGCGTCGGGCATGCGGAACTCGAGGTTGTACGCGGCGAGCCCCGCGAGGCCGTGCTGCGCGAGCTGCTGCACGAGCTCGTCCCAGTCCGCCGTTCCCGGCAGACCTTTCGGCGGCGTGAAGCTCGTCAGCGTGGAGAGCAGCGCGCGGGGGTAGTCGGCCAAGGCTCGCCCTCTTTACGGCACGGTCAACGTGCCGGTCTGCACGCCGGGGGTCGCGTCGTCGAGGTCGCAGACCTTGTAGACGCCGCCACCGTTCGTGAAGCGGAAGGCCATGGCGTATGCGCCCGGGACGGCCGGCGCCACGATCGTGCCCTCATGCAGGTCGAAGTTCTGCGGCTCCCCCGCGGCGGAGAAGGCGAGCGGGGACCAGCTCCAGGCCGGATCGCAGCTCGGATCCGAGCTCGCGGGACCAAAGCCGACCTCGCCCAGGATCGAGAGATCCGGGCCGGGGTTCGTCGCCGGCAGCTCGAAGATCTGCGCGGAGAGCGGCGTGCTCGTCGCGCCGGCCGCCACCGTCACGGTCGAGGTGACGACCTGGCAGAGATCGAGCGTCGAGCCGGTGGCCGTCGAGTAGGTGTAGCCGCCCGCGAGCGAGCCCGCGAAGCCGCCGGGGTTCGTGACGGTGACGGCAAAGCTGCCCGAGACCGGCGAGATCGCCGTCTCACAGTCGAGCTCCTGCGCCCCGCCGCCGACGTCCCGCACGATGAGGTTCAGGCAGGCGATCCCGCCGACGTCCGCGCTCTGCACGGCGCCGTCGAAGGCGCCGGCCGCGGTCACGCCGAAGTTCCGCCCGGCGATCGTGAGCGCCTGCATCGGGTGGCCCCCGCCGCACGAGGCGGCAGGTCCGGTCACCGGCGTCACGGAGAGCACCACCGGGCAGGGCGCGACGCCCGCGCAGTCGGCGTCGCTGCAGTCGGGCGCACCGTCCGCGTCGTCGTCGACGCCGTTGCCGCAGAGCAGCTCCTGGGGCCCGCCGCCGTTCAGCAGGCAGATGCAGCCCGCGCCGCCCGTGGCGTCACACGAGAAACCCTCGCAGTCGGCGTCGCCGCAGTCGATCACGCCATCGGAGTCACCGTCGAGGCCGTCGCCGCAGGTCGTCGATCGCTCGTGGCCGATCCCGCCGCCGCAGACGCACGCGGCGCCGCAGAGCTGCCCGGTGCAGTCGTTGTCCGTGCAATCCGGGAAGCCGTCGCCGTCGTCGTCGAGCCCGTTGCCGCAGTCGGCGGCCCCTTCGGTCCGCGCGCCGCCCGCGCAGACGCAGCCCGCGTCGCAGGCGTCGCCGTCACAGTCGGGATCCGCGCAGTCCTGCAAGCCGTCGGCGTCGTCGTCCACGCCGTTGCCGCAGGAGGTGCCGGCCTCCGTCTTCGCGCCGCCGCCGCAGAGACAGCCATTGCCGCAGGACTGTCCGTCGCAGTCGAGGTCCGCGCAGTCGGTCGCGCCGTCGGCGTCGTCGTCCTCGCCGTCGTTGCAGTCGGCGCCCGCCTCCGTCGGCAGGCCGCCCGCGCAGACGCAGCCGGCGAGCGCGCCGTTGCACGAGAGCCCGTCGCAGTCGGGATCGCCGCAGTCGCCGAGCCCGTCGCCGTCGTTGTCGATCCCGTCCGCACACGCGAGCTCGCCGGTCGGGCAGACGCCGCCGGGGCAGGGATCGCAGAGGCAGTCGATCCCGACGGGATCTCCGCACTCCTGTCCGGCGCAGTCCGGATCCAGGCAGTCGGCGAGGCCGTCGCGGTCGTTGTCCTGGTCGTCGTTGCAGAGGTTCTCGAGCGCGCGGCCCGTGCCGGCGTCCTCGATGCAGGCGCAGCCGGGGCCGCAGGAGCCCGGCACGCAGTCCTGCAGATCCGCGCAGTTCGCCAGCCCGTCGCCGTCGTTGTCGAGCTCCCCGGGGCCGACGTCGTCGCACAGGATCTCGACCGCGCGCCCGCCGCCGCAGCGGCACCCGGTCCCGCAGGCGGCGCCGTCGCAGTCGTCGTCCGCGCAGTCCGTCGCCTCGTCGTCGTCGTCGTCGAGGCCGTCGCCGCAGCTCGTCTCGCGCGGCGAGCAGCCCGTCACGCCGCAGTTCTGCGCCGGATCTGCCGCGCTGCAGGACTGCCCGAGGCAGCCCCGGTCGTCGCAGTCCGCGCGGCCGTCGCCGTCGTCGTCCGCGCCGTTGCTGCAGTCGACCTCGGCCGCCACGCACGCGCCACCGCCGCAGTCCTGCCCGGCGCCGCAGGAGAGCCCGTTGCAGTCCGGATCGACGCAGTCGCCCTGGCCGTCGCCGTCGTCGTCGAGCCCGTTGCCACAGTCGCGCTCGCGGGGCACGCAGGCGCCGCCGCCGCAGTTCACCGTCGCATCCGCGCCCGCGCAGCCGCGGCCGTTGCAGCCGTCGTCGCGGCAGTCGGCGCGCCCGTTGCAGTTGTTGTCGAAGCCGTCGCCGCAGTCGGTCTCGATCGCCGCGCCACAGCCGCACTGGCCGTCGACGGAGCAGACCTTCCCGTTGCCGCCGCCGCAGGCCTTCCCGGTGCAGTCCGGATCGGCGCAGTCGGCCTCGCCGTCCTCGTCGTCGTCCTGCCCGTTGTCGCACGCGAGCGGGGACTCGACGCAGGCGCCGTTCACGCACCGCTCGAGCTCCGCGCCCGCGGTCGTCCGACCGCAGAAGTGGACGGTCTCCGCGCCGGACGCGTCCAGCCCGCAGCCGCCGCAGTCGTCCTCGGCCGAGAGATCGACGTCGTCGTCCGGGACGCCGTCGCAGTCCTCGTCGAAGCCGTCGCAGACGTCGTCCTCACCGGCCGCGTCGAACGCCAGCGCGACGCACGCGGCGACGCCCGCCACGCACTGCGGCGTGCCCTCGGCGCAGACGCCGAGCGGCGCGCCCTCGGCCGTCACCCGACACGTCGCAGGCCCCTGCCGGTAGCTGCCCGGCACGACGAGCGCCGCGAGGTCCGCGACGAGCTCATCGGCCTCGTCGGCCTCGCCGTCACAGTCGTTGTCGACCGCGTCGCAGGCGTTCAGCGTCGTCACGCAGCTGCCGCTCTCCACGCAGCGCTTCGCGAGCGCGCGGCCCTCTGCGTTGCCGAAGGGCGCGGCGCAGACGAAGCCGTCGCCGCAGTCCTCGTCGCTCGCGCAGGAGAAGGTGTCCGCGTCGGGATCGGGGCCGAAGGTGCAGGCGGCCGCGGGAGACAGCAGTGCCACAAGGGCGAGCGCAGCGAACAGCCGTGCAGATCCGGCGCGCATCAGAAGCTCCCCGTGACGGCGAGGCCGTCCGTGGTGGGCACGAGCGACGCCGACGCGGGCGCGTCGTCGTCGAGCAGGAAGAGCGCGACCCCGGCGCCGACGCCGAGCGCCGCGACGCCGTAGAGCACGTTCGCCGTCAGCGCGTAGGTGCCGCCGTCGAGCGCGTCCGCGCGCGTGATGCCGAGCACGCCGTCGGGCCCCTCCGTCGCGTCGGCCTCGATCCCCGAGGCCATGGAGCCGAAGACCGCGCCGCCGATCAACGCGCCCGCGCCGACGCCGCCGGCGATCCAGCTCCCGAGCGGGACATCGAGCCCGCCGCCCTCGTCCGCGACCGCCGCGCCGCCTCGCTTTGCGGCCGGCGGCGGCTCCTTGCCGGCCTCGACGAGCAGCTTCACCTGGACGGTCGGGTTCGGGCCCGTCGCGACCTCGAAGAAGCGCTCGACCGCGTAGTAGCCCTCGCGGGTCACGCGCACCTTGTGCTTGCCGGGCGCGCCGCTCCAGGCCAGCGGCGCGTCGACCGGGAGCGCGCCGTCGACGGAGATGCTGGCGCCGTCGATCCCGCCTTCGACCGCGATCGTGGCGGTGGCGTCGGCGTCCGCCTTGCCCGCGAGGAAGGCCGGCAGCGCCTCCTGCACGTCGCGCTCGAAGCGGCGCGACGCGATCAGCACCTTCCGATCGAGCGTGGCGGCGACGCGGCGCACGGAGAGATCGTGCAGCCAGAGCTTGATGAGATACGCGTCGCCGGTCTTGTCCAGCTGCCCGGTCACGACGCGCTTCGCCCCGAGGGGACCGGCGATCATCGCGACACAGATCGAGTCGGCGCCGCATGCGGCGAGGGCGCGCGCCTTCTCCGCGCCGAGCGCCTTGCTGACCGCGAGCGCGTCGATCGTGCCGCCGGCCTTCGTCGCCTCGTCCGTCACCAGCCTGCCGAGCTTCCCGGCCATGCCGATCATGGCGGGGGGCGCGGCGAGCTCCGTGATCACGACGCGGTCGGCGAGCGGCGGCGCGACCTCCGCGGCGGCGGCCCCGAGCGGGAGCGACGCAGCGAGCAACAGCGCACAGAGCGCGCGACGGACGGGCATGGGGGCTCCGGGCAGGACGGCGAAGGGGCGGGATGTTCCGCCCGCACGCGCCGTGGGGTCAAGGCGGGCGCGTGGTAGATCGCGCGCGTGCCGGACGTGGACGAAGCAGAGGCGGGCGAGCTCCCCCCCGACGAGGTCGCGCTCCTCGGCGACGCCCCCGACGAGGCGACCAGCGCAGAGGAGGTCTATCTCGTCCCGTTCGAGGTCGAGAGCAACTACGCCGGCTGGCGGCTCGATCAGTTCCTCTGCGACAAGATCCGCCGCCTCTCGCGGACCCAGATCCAGACGATCCTCGGCCGCGACCTCGTCTACGAGGGCCCTCGTACGCTCAAGCCCGCGACGCGCATCTGGACGGGGCTCGTCTTCCACCTGCGCCGCCGCCGGCGCGTCGAGCCCGACGTCCCGCGCACCTTCACGCCCTGCTTCGAGGACGCAGACCTGCTCGTCGTCGACAAGCCCGCAGGGCTGCCCATGCACCCGACCGCGAAGTGGTTCCACAACACGCTCACGACGGTGCTCCGCGAGCACCAGCCGGCGGGCGAGAAGTGGGACATCGCGCACCGGCTGGATCGCGAGACGAGCGGGCTGGTGGTGATCGGAAAGCGGCCGGAGGTCTCGCGCGCGCTGAAGATGGCGTTCGAGCGCCACGGCACGATCCACAAGGAATATCTGGCGATCGTCCACGGCTGGCCCGCCGAGGATCGCTTCTCGATCGACGCGCCGCTCGCGCTGCTCGACCACCGCTTCGGCGTGAAGATGGGCGTGGTCCCGCCGCCGATCGGCAAGGAGGCGCGCACGGACGTGGTCGTCGAGCGGCGCTTCGAGCGCGACGTGCCGTGGCGGGGCCCCGCGCTCGCGCTCGTGCGGTGTTTCCCGCGCACCGGTCGACAGCACCAGCTCCGCGTCCACCTCGCGAGCCGGGAGCTGCCGATCCTCGGCGACAAGCTCTACGGCCCCTCGGAGCAGTACTTCGCGGACCACGCCGACGGCGCGCTCTCCGACGAGGCGAAGCGCGCGCTCGTGCTGCCGCGCCACGCGCTGCACGCGGCGGCGATCGAGCTGCCACACCCGATCACGAAGCAGCGGCTCCGGGTCGAGGCGCCGCTGCCGGCAGAGCTGTCTGCGCTGCTGCCGCCGGGGTGAGTTGCGCCTGCGCCCCCGCTCTGCGATGGCTCCGCCGTTGGCTTGCGGCGGGGCACGCCGGGAGGGGGCGACGATGGGGCGATCGATCGGCTGGATGCTCGTGGGAGCGCTGGCGCTCGGCGCCGGTTGTGACGACGCGGCGCCTGCGCCCGAGGAGGGCGCGGGCGGCAGCGCGCCGGGTGGCGCGGTCGTGCTCAAGCTCGTGAGCTGGAACGTCGGCAACCCGGACGGCGAGGAGCCGCACTACCCGCTCCGGCTCTCCTGGCAGGCCTACGAGGATCACGTGGGCGCCGCGCTCCGGGCGCTCGACGCGGACGTGGTGCTGCTCCAGGAGATCCTGCCGCCGCAGACCTGTGCGTCCTTCACGGAGGCGGATCCTTCGCGCACGTGCTTCGACGCGGCCGCGCGTGAGCCCGCTGCCCGGCGGCTGCTGGGCGACGACTACACGATCGTCTGCGACGCGCGGCAGCACGTGGAGTGCATCGGCGTGAAGCGCTCCCTCGGCACGATCGAGGGCGTCGAACCGGGCGCGTTCGTGGTCGATGGCGCCTCGACGCCGCCCCTCCCGCTGCCCGCGTGCATCTATGCCGACGGCGCCTGCGACGAGGCCACGTGCGACGCGGAGTCCACGGTGTCGGCCGTCACGGTCGGCACGCGGGCTGGCCCGTTGCGGATCGTGCACGCGCACCCCAACGCGGCCGGCAGCGGCGCTGCGGGCGCGTACCTCGGCGCCGCGTGCCGCGTGAAGCAGCTCGAGCAGGTCTTCACGGGGCTCCCCGCGGACGGCGGCGGGCCGCTCGTCGCGACGGGCCCGACGGTCGTCGCGGGCGACTTCAACGTGGATCCCGAGCGGATCGCGACCTCCGAGGAGGAGGCGTTCTGGGCGGCGACCATCGGCGACGGGCGTCGCTTCGCCGATCTCTCCGCGCGAGACGCGGCGACCGGCGAGACCTTCCCCACGAACCGCAACGCGATCGGCGTCGCGATCGATCGCGTGGTGACGGACGTCCTGACGGGGCGGTGCGAGGTCCGCGGCACGCACCCGAGCGTCCTGCCGGCCACGGGCACCGAGCCGCTCGACGCGGGCTTCGATTTTCAGACGCTGCCGGGCGGAGAGCGCTCGTCGGCCCGCATCGATCACTTCGCGGTGGTCTGCACGCTTCGGCTTCCGGCCGCCGACTGACCCCTGCGGCGCAGCTGCACGGCGACTGACGCGCGCGGCGCAGCTGCACGGCGCGACGTTACGGCGCGCCCTTCTCCCGCAGGTACTGCTCGGTGCCCTTCCCGACCTCGAGCAGGTTGTCCTGCACCTGCTTGATCAGGAACTTCTCGATCTGCTTGCCGATCGTCCCGGCGACCAGCTTGGGCACGCCCTTGACCTTGGCCGCGTCGACGTCGAGCTTGCCGAGGATGGTGATCTTGCTGCGCGTCGGCCCGAGCACGCTGAATTCACTGCGGCCGCGCGAATCGACGGCGTCCTTGAAGGAGTGGCTCTCGCTGCGCCACGAGACGCTGAAGGTCGCTTCGTCCCACTCGGCGTAGTCCGTCCAGGAGAGCAGGCCCTCCGAGAGGAAGCCGCGGACGGCGCCGGGGATCTCGCCGCCGCCATGCCACACGTTCACGCGCTTGATCCGACCGGCCTCTTCCTTGTGGCTCGTGACCTCGATCTTCCGGACGTTGGGCAGGTACGGGAGCAGCTCGAGCAGCTTGTCGCGGTTGATGCGATAGACCGCATCCCGCGGTCCTTCGATGACCGTCTCAGCGCGGAAATCCATTGGTGCTCCGATGCTACCGAATCAGAGGCCGACCTGCACCATGGCCTGCGCGAGCTCCGCGATCAGCCGCTTGCGGGCCCGCACGTAGGCCGCCTCGCGCGCCTGCTCCACGGGCACCGCTTCGCAGCGACGCGCCGCGAGCGCGACGGCGAGCCGGACCCGCCTGGGATCGAGCGTGAAGGGCACGCGACCGCCGTTCTTGAGGAAGAACGAGATCCCCCGCTCTTCCAGCAGGTGGTCGAGCACCGCGACGAGGTGGCGGTGCAGCGCGAGGTCGATGACGTCGGCCAAACGAGGCTCCTCCGGGAGGTCTCGTAGACCTCCGCCGGACAGCGATCGGATCTGGGTTTTCTGCTGCATCCCGCAGGGGTGACGGGCGAGCGGCAGACTACGAGAGCCACCTTCGCGGATCCATTTTTCCGCCCGCCTCGAGCACGCCCCGCAGGAGCGTCGCGTGGGCCTCCGCGCGCTCGACCACGGTGAGCTGCGGCAGGTGCGGCAGCGTCGCGAGCACCGGCACGTCGGCGACGCGCTCGATCGTGCGCGCGTTCGTCGCGACCGAGGGATCCGAGGCGCCCGTCGTGTCCACGAGGATCACGCCACGGCACTCGAGCCCGCGCACCGCGAGCGCCTCGATCGTGAGCGCGGTGTGGTTCACGGTGCCGAGGCCCGTGCGCGCGACGACGAGCACCGGGAGCGCGAGCCGCAGCGCGAGATCCGCCACGGTCTGCAGCCCTGGCTCGAGGGGCACGAGCAGCCCGCCGGCGCCCTCGACGATCACGCCGTCCGGGTGTCTCCCGCAGAGCTGCTCGAGGGCCACCTCGATCGCGTCGAACGACAGCTCGATCCCCTCGGCCGCCGCCGCGAGGCCCGGCGCGAGCGGCGCGCGCAGGCGAAAGGGCGTCACGAGCTCGAGCGGATCCTGGTCGCCCGCCGCGGCGCGCAGCGCGAGCCCGTCCTCGGGCACGAGCGCGCCGTGCAGCTCTGCGCAGCCGCTCTCGACCGGCTTCATCGCGCCGACGTCGAGGCCCAGGCCGCGCAGGGCCCGCACGAGCGCGCACGCGACCGCCGTCTTGCCGACGCCGGTGTCGGTGCCGGTGACGAAGAGGCCCTTCACGACGCGCTCTCCGTGACGGCGGAGATCGCGCGGAGGGTCGCGTCGCCGAGCCGATCGAGCTGCGCGTCGGTGATCGAGAGCGGCGGCATCCAGACCACCACGTTCCCCAGCGGCCGCAGCAGCACGCCCTCTTCGCGCGCCCGCACGATCACGCGGTGGCCGATCCGCTCCTCGTAGCCGTACGCCGCCTTCGTCGCGCGATCGCGCACGAGCTCGATCCCGACCATCGCGCCGACGCGCCGCACCTCGCCCACGTGGGGGAGCGCCTCGATCCGCTGAAGCCAGCCGGCCATGCGCGACAGCTTTGCCGGCAGCGCCGCCAGCACGTCCTTGCTGCGGAAGAGCCCGAGGCTCGCCGTCGCAGCAGCGCAGGCGAGCGCGTTCCCCGTGTAGGTGTGGCCGTGGAAGAACGTCCGCCGGCTCTCGAACGGGCCGAGGAAGCCCTCGTAGAGCCGCTCGGTGGCGAGCGTCGCGGCGAGCGGCAGGTAGCCGCCGGTGAGGCCCTTGGCGACACACAGCAGATCCGGGGTCACGCCCTCCTGCTCGCACGCGAACATCGTCCCGGTGCGGCCGAAGCCCGTCGCCACCTCGTCGAGCACGAGCAGCACGTCGTGCGCGCGGCAGGCGGCGGCGACGCGCCGCAGGTACCCGCGGGGCTGCACGATCATGCCGGCCGCGCCCTGGATCAGCGGCTCGAGCACCACCGCCGCGAGCTCGTGCGCGCTCGCCGCGATGACGCGCTCGGCCTCCGTCGCGCAGTGCTCTCCCCAGCTCTCCGCCGTGTGGCCGTCGGGCGCGCGGTAGCCGTACGGGGTCGGGAGCGTGCGCTTCGGGAAGAGCAGCGGCCCGAAGATCCCGTGGAACAGGTCGCTGCCGCCGAGCGAGACCGCGCCGATCGTGTCGCCGTGGTAGCTCTCGCCGAGCGTCAGGAAGGTCTGCCGCTCGGGCCGACCGTTCTGTCGGTGAAATTGAAACGCGAGCTTGAGCGCGATCTCCACGGCGGTGGAGCCCGAGTCGCTGAAGAAGACGCGGGACAGTCCTGCGGGTGCCACGGCGAGCAGCGCCTCGGCGCACTCGATCGCGGCCTCCGATCCGAGCCCGAGCAGCGTGCTGTGCGCGACGCGATCGAGCTGCCGGCGGATCGCCGCGTCGATCTCCGGCACGCGGTGGCCGTGGACGTTGCACCAGAGCGAAGAGACGCCGTCCAGATACCGGCGGCCGTCCGCGTCGATCAGCTCGTTGCCCTCGGCGGCGACGATCATCGGCGGCGCGTCGTCGAAGAAGCCCTGCATCTGCGCGAAGGGGTGCCACAGGACGCGGGCGTCGCGCGCGCGGAGGGGCTCGCTGGGCGTCGGCATGTCGGGGGTCGTACCGCACGCCGGCGCGGCCGTCACCGGGGCAATGCGGCGATCGCCTCGAGGAGCCGGTCGATCGACGCGTCGTCGTGGCCCGCCTGCAGCACGAGGCGCACGCGGCTGGTCCCGTGGGGCACGGTCGGCGGGCGGATCGCGCGGGCGTGGATCCCCGCCGCCTGCAGGCGCTCGGCGGCGGCGAGCGCGCGCTCGGGCGCCCCGAAGACCAGCGGGACGATCTGCGTGCGACTGCCACACGTGTGCAGTCCACGCGCCTCCGCCGCCTCGGCCACTCGGACGCCGAGGAAGAGCGCCCGCGCGCGACGCCAGGGCTCCTCGGCCGCGACCCGCATCCCTTCCCGCGCCGCGGCCGCGACCATCGGCGGCAGGCCCGTCGAGAAGACGAAGCTGCGGGCCCGGTTCAACAGGAAGTCGCGCAGGTTCGCGCGCCCTGCGACGAACGCGCCGCCCGCGCCGAACGCCTTGCCGAGCGTGCCCATCACCACGTCCGCGCGCACGCCGGCCGCCGCGCACGCGCCCGCGCCCCCTTCGCCGAGCACCCCGACCGCGTGCGCCTCGTCGACGTACAGGATCGCGCCGTACTCGTCGCAGAGCGCCCGCAGCGCGCGCAGCGGCGCGACGTCTCCGTCCATCGAGAAGAGGGCGTCGGTGACGACGAGCCTGCGGCGGGCGGGCCGGCGGAGCGCCTGCTCGATCGCCGCGAGATCGACGTGCGGCACGATCGCGAGCTCGGCGCGGGAGAGGCGCGCGCCGTCGACGAGCGAGGCGTGGTTGAGCGCGTCGGAGACGACGAGATCTTCGCGCCCGACGAGCGCGGCGATGGCGCCGGTGTTCGCCGCCATGCCCGACACGAACAGCAGCGCGTCCTCGTGGCCGACGAGCGCCGCCGCCGCGCGCTCCACCTCGCGATGCGCCGGCAGATCGCCCGTGACGAGCCGGCTCGCGCCCGCGCCGACGCCCTCCTCCTCCATCGCGCGGCGCGCCGCGGCGGCGAGGCGCGGATCGGCCGCGAGCGAGAGGAAGTCGTTGGAGCTGACGTTGATCCGGCGCACCCCGCCGGGCAGGCGGATCGTCGGGCCCGTCGGCGAGGCGAGCGGCTGCAGCGTGCGCAGCAGGCCGTCTTCGGCGAGCGCGGAGAGCTCTGCGTCCAGAAAATCGAGCGGGTCCGACAAGGCAGGAGCTCCAGGGGACGTACGGCCGCGCGGTCTACGTCGCGCCGTCCGGCCGCGTCAAAGCGGGCGCGCGCTCCAGCAGCTTCCCGAGCTCGTCGCGGATCTCCATCATCGTCGTGCGACCCCAGGCGAAGCCGTCCGTGCCGTGCAGCGCCTCGATCTCGGTGAGCGGCAGCGCGTCGTCGAAGGTCGCGACCGTCAGCCTCCCCGGCTCCTCGAGCACCGCGATCCGCGCGCGCGTCTCGAGCTCCCGCAGGATGAATTTCTTGTCGGCCGGCGGCAGCGTGCGCGCGAGCCGCAGCCGCACGATGCCCGGCAGGTCCGACTCGGCCTCGTCGAGCAGCGGCCGCGCCAGCGCGATGCGGCGGGCGCGCTCGACCACGAGCCGATCGAGCTCCTCGGACAGTTCCGCAGGCTCCTGCCCCTCGACGAGCGCGCGCACGACCTTGCGCAGGAAGGCGTCGTGCTTGTTGTCCGACTGCACGTCGCGCGACTGCTCGACCCCATCGGAGAGCCGCTGCCCGCGCGGCGAGAGCAGGAAACCCCGGCCCGGCGCGTCGACCGCGCGCGCGTCCTCGTCGGCCTCGGGCCACGGCGAGACCCCGCCGGCGAGCCACTTCACCGCGGAGACGAGCCCGTCGAAGTCCGCGTGCGCGAAGAGGTGATCGATCGCGCCGGCCGCCGCGATCCGCGCGGGCGTGACGAGCTCGGGACAAGCCGGCGCGTCACGCTTGTGTACGAGCACGAAGCGCGGATCGGCCGCGTGCTCGACCCACGCCGGGTGCGGGTGGTGATCCAGGAAGAGCGCGAGCCGATCGCCCGCCTCGCGCAGGAAGACGCGTGTGCTGCGCGCGTGGTGCTCGCGGGCGGCGAACGCCAGATCGACGCAGACCAGCCGCCCCTCGGCCGGCGGGTGGACGAGCAGCTTGGGCGAATTCACGAAGTGCAAGCGGGGGGGCACGGGCGGACCCTACGGGGAGCGGACCGGCCGCGCGAGCGCGCCTCGGTGGGCTACGCTCCTGCGCCCCGCCTCGCGATCGCTGCGACCTCGATGAGCCTCGGCCCGCCTCTCCTCGCCTTCGCCCTGCTCGCCGCCGTGGCGCTCGCGCTCGGCCTCGTCCCGACCGCCCGCTTCCCCCGCGAGCGGATCGAGCTGACCGTTCGCCCCGAGGCGCTCGAGGTGGACGGCACCTACGTCTACGAGGGCCGCACGCCGCTGCCGCTGCCGCAGGGGCTGACGATCCCCTTCCCGATCGACGCGGGCCAGGCGGCGCCCTCGTTCGTGCGGGTCGAGCAGCTCGGCGCCAGTCCGGCAGAGCTGCCCGTTCGCTGGATCTTCGGCACCCCAGTCTTCGTGATCGCGCCGACGAGCGCTTCGCCCGTCACGGTGCGCGTCCGCTTCTCGCAGCCGCTCTCGGCCCGGCGCGCCACCTACCTGCTCACCACGACCGCGCCGTGGGGCGCGCCGCTTGATCAGGCCACCTACGTCCTGCGCGGCGCGTGCGTGGACGGGCTCGCCTCGAGCCTCGGCCACGACGGCGAAGGCGTGATCGAGCGTCGCGACTTCGCGCCCACCGCCGACTGGACCGTCACGTTCCGCCCCCGGGAGGGCCCATGTCCGCGCTGATCGCGCTGCTCCTCTTCGCGCCGCTCCCCGCGCTCGCCAACCAGCCGCCGGGGCCCGTGCCGGCGCTCTCGCTGCTCTCGCTGCTCGTCCTGCTGCCGGTGATCACCGCGCTCGCGGGCGGCTACGCGGCGCTGCGCGCGATGGGCAAGGCGCCCTCGCGCTGGCGGATCGCGGCGACGATCGTCGCGGTCCTCTTCGCGGCGGCGCACGAGGGCAACGCGCTGCTCGTCACCGCGTTCGTGGGCCTCGTCGCGCTCCAGCGTGCAGGACAGCTCTGCTGGTACGCGTGGCAGGCGCGGCGCGGCGCGCCGGCGCTCGCGAACGCCTCGCCCCGTCGCCTGCTCGCCGGCGGGCTCGTGCTCGCGGCGATCACCCCGCTCTTGCTCACGGCGTCGATCGCCCTCTCCGGCTTCTGGCCGGAGGAGGCGCGCGCGCTCGACGGGCTCCGCCGGCTGCTCGCCGAGGAGCTCGCCGCCGCAGAGCTGCGCGCCGGGGAAGGCGGACGCCCGCGCTTCGTCACGCCGACGCGCGAGGGCAAGTCGCTGCGCTTCCCCGAGGGCCTCGTGTTCCCGGGCGATGGGCGGAACTTCCGCACGGAGGTCACCGCGCGGGCCGACGGCGCCGACCTGCTCGTCGAGGCGACCCCGCGCAACTTTCCGTTCGCGCCCTTCCACCTGCTCGTCACGCTGCCGAGCTTCCGCGGGGACGCCTCCGGCACGATCCGCGCGATCCGCACGCACGAGGAGGGCGCCCGCTGTCCGCCCGACGCGCCGATCGTCCATCGGCTCACGGACGAGGAGCGCGCGGAGGGACGCCGGACCCTCTCGCGGCGCCAGCCGCCCTGACCTACGCCCCGCGCGGCAGCTCTGCCGCGAGGAACTCCACGAAGGCTCGCGCCCGCGGCGCGAGCGTGCGCCGCGCCGTGGTGAGCGCGCGGATCGGCGGGCCTTCCGACGCGTAGGCTGGCAGCTGCTCGACGAGCCGGCCCTGCGCCAGGCGCGCCCCGAGCATGAAGTCGAGCACCTGGCAGATCCCGAGCCCCTCCTCCGCGAGCGAGAGCAGCAGCTCGCCTGCGTCGAGCGTCAGGCGCGTCTGGCTCTTCACCGTGACCGCGCGCCCGCCCGGCCGCTCGCGGAAGGTGAGCTCGCGCAGGGTGCCCAGCGGGGTGACGAACTTGAGCACGTCGTGACCTTCGAGCTCGGAGGGGCGCCTGGGCGTCCCGCGCCGCGCGAGGTACGTGGGCGACGCGAGCGTGCACCAGCGCGGGCGCAGCAGGGTGCGCGCCTTGAGCCCCGAGCTCTCCAGCTCGCCGATGCGCAGCGCGACGTCGACCTCCTCCTTCACGAGCTGCGCGAAGCGATCGGTGAAGCGCAGCTCGAACTGCAGCGCCGGCTGGAGCTGCGCGAAGCGGGCGACGAGCGGCGCCAGCCGCGGCCCGAGGATCGGCGGCGCGGAGACGACGAGCGTGCCGCGCGGCACGTCCTGCGCCCGGGCGAGCGCCTCCCGACCGGCCCGCACCTGCGCGAGCGCCTCCGCCGCCCGCGCCTGGAAGAGCTTCCCCTCCTCCGTCAGCGCGACCGAGCGGCTCGTGCGCGCGAGCAGCCGCACCCCGAGCCCGTCCTCGAGCTTCTGCAGCGCCTTGCTGATCGCCGCCGGCGTGACGCCGAGCTGCGCGGCGGCCCGCCGGAACGAGCGGTGCTCCGCCACGGCGAGGAAGGGCACGAGGCCCGCGAAGGGATCCACCGGCGTCTCCGATCGTCAACC
The DNA here is from genome assembly GCA_964354895.1 of uncultured Myxococcales bacterium. Classification (GTDB taxonomy): domain Bacteria; phylum Myxococcota; class Myxococcia; order Myxococcales; family Vulgatibacteraceae; genus CAYHCR01. The sequence goes on from CAYHCR010000007.1 coordinate 15,034, forward strand.
AGGAGGAAACGATGGAGTTCCCGGGGCGGCGTGGTCAACCACCGGCCGCGTCCCCTACGGTCCCGTCACTTCAGCAGCAGGGGGACCAGCGATGCGGATCGGCGTACTCGGCACCGGCGGCGTGGGACAGACGATCGGCGGCAAGCTCGTCGCGCTCGGCCACGAGGTGAAGCTCGGCGCGCGCGTGGCGGGGAACGAGAAGGCGACGGAGTGGGCGGCGAAGGCCGGCGCGCGCGCCTCGACGGGCACCTTTGCGGAGGCGGCGGCGTTCGGCGAGCTGCTCTTCAACTGCACGCTCGGCGCCGGCTCGCTGGACGCGCTGAAGGCCGCCGGCGCGGCGAACCTCGAGGGCAAGATCCTCGTCGACGTCAGCAACCCGCTCGACTTCAGCAAGGGCATGCCGCCGTCGCTCTCGGTGAGCAACACCGACTCGCTCGGCGAGCAGCTCCAGCGCGCCTTCCCGTCGCTCAAGGTGGTGAAGAGCCTCAACACGCTCGCCGCGCCCTTGATGGTGGAGCCGGGGCTCATCAAGGGCGATCACGCCGTCTTCGTCTCGGGGAACGACGCCCCCGCGAAGGCCGCCGTCACGAAGCTCCTGACCGAGGGCTTCGGCCACACCGTCGTGATTGATCTCGGCGACATCACGACCGCGCGCGGCACCGAGGCGTGGCTGCTGCTCTGGCTGCGGCTGTGGGGGGCGCTCAAGACCCCGCTGTTCAACCTGCAGCTGGTGCGCTGATGGGCCGGGCGGCGACGACGACGTTGCCGTCGGGGTCGGCCCAGTACGACGCGAGATCGCCCCACGGGCGCTCGGCCCTCGGCGACAGGCAGGGCGCGCCGGCCGCGCGCAGCCGCGCCTCGATCGCGTCGAGGTCGTCGCAGCGCAGGTAGAGCTCGGTCGAGGTCGCGCCGGCCCGGGGGGGCGGCGCGACCTCGACCGTGACGTTCCGCGCGAAGCCCTCCCGCGCGTAGAGCCCGAGCCGCGTGGCGCCGGGGAGCTCGAGCTCGACGTAGACGGGCACCTCCACCGCGCTCTGCGCCAACGTCACCGCGCGCCAGAAAGCGGCGGCGCGCGGCAGGTCGGTCACGGCGAGGATCACGATCGCGAGGGAGGGCGGGGTGGACATGGCGCGGAGCGTCGCACGCCTTGCTCCCTTCGGTCCGGCGTGGTCTCGTCCGCGGCCATGATGCGGCCGATGTTGCTCGGGATCGCCGGCGGGACCGGCAGCGGAAAGACGACCGTCTCGAGGCGGATCGTGGGCGCGTTGCCTGCGGGCCAGAGCGCGCTCGTCCAGCACGATTTCTATTACAAGGACCGCTCCCACCAGTCGCAGGCCGAGCGCGATCTCATCAACTTCGACGAGCCCGACGCGCTGGACAACGAGCTCCTGGTGGCACAGCTGCACGCGCTGCGCGAGGGCCAGGCGATCGAGGCACCGCAGTACGATTTTTCGACGCACACGCGCACGACGGCGACGAAGCGGATCGAGCCGGCGCCGATCGTGGTGGTCGAGGGGATCCTGCTCTTCTGCGTCCCTGCCCTCCGCGACGCCTTCGACCTGCGGATCTTCGTGGACACCGACGACGACATCCGGCTCCTGCGGCGCATCAAACGCGACGTGCAGGAGCGCGGGCGCGACGTCCCGTCGATCGAGCGGCAGTACCTCGAGACGGTCCGGCCGATGCACCGGTTGCACGTCGCGCCGACGCGGATCTTCGCGCACCTGATCATCCCCGAGGGAGGAGAGAACGGGCAGGCGGTCGACGTGATCGTCGGCAAACTGCTGCACCTGCTCGGCGGACCGATCGAGGCGAAGGCCTGACGGCCGAGACGCGCTTCTGAGAACCCGTCACACGAATCCTTGAGAGGCACCCCTTGATCCGCATCTCGTCCGTCATGACGCCGGCCGTCCACACCATCGGAATGGATCAGACGCTCGAGCAGGCGCTCGAGCTGATGAGCACCCACGGCATCCGGCACCTCCCCGTGCTCCAGGGCGGAAAGCTCAGCGGCATGGTCACGCTGCGCGACGTCAACCTCATCGGCGGGCCGGGCGGCGCCGATCCCGCGGAGACCCCGGTCGAGGAGGCGATGAGCCAGGACGTCTTCGCGGTCGAGCCGACCGCGTCGCTCGCCGACGTCTGCGCGACCATGGCGCGCCGCAAGCTCGGCGCGGCGATCATCGCGAAGGGCGGCAAGGTCGAGGGCATCTTCACGACCGTCGACGCCTGCCGCGCGCTCTCGGAGCTGCTGCGGGGCGCTCCCGCGGCCGCGAAGGCGCCCGCAAAAGTTCCGGTGAAGGCGGCCGCGCCCGCGAAGAAGCCGCCCGCGAAGAAGCTGCCCGCGAAGAAGCCGGCGCCCGCGAAGAAGCCCGGCCGCTGACGTCGACGCCGGCGGCGCGCACCTCGCTGCGACCGCCGGCCCCGAGCAGCTCTGCCGCTCCCCGCTCCGCCGCCCGGGTCGATTCCGGGCTGTGGTGGCCGGGCTACAGGTGCCACCGCGGCCCGGCCGGCCGGGGGTCGCGTGGTACGCTCCACGCTCTCTTTGGAGCGAGCCCGTGCGCCGATCGATCCCCCTCCCGACGCTGCTGCTCCTGCTGCTCGCGCCCGCCGCGACGCGCGCCGCCGAGCCGCCCGCAGGCCTCGGCCTCGACCTCGCCGAGCCCTCGCCCTTCACCTGGACGCTGCCGCCGCCGGACGGGCCGCCGCCCGGCGATCCCTTCGAGGGCCCCGCGATCCTGATCGTCCCGCCGCGCAAGGCGAAGGGCGGCTGGGATCTGGAGGCGTTCGAGCAGCTGGTGCCGGCGCTGCGGGATCGCTTCGGCGGCCGCGTGCTCACGGCCGAGCAGGTCGCCGAGGCGGCGAAGCGGCTCAAGCTCACGCCGCAGAAGGTCGCCACGCCCGAGGGCCGCGCGAAGCTCGCGCGCGCGCTCGGCGCCGAACGCGTCGTCGTGCTCGAGCCCGCCGCCGGCAAGCTCTACGCCGCCATCCACCTCGGGCCGAACGCCGAGGTGCTGCGCGAGATCGCCTGCCCGGCGCCGCTCAAGGGCGTCTGGGACCGCGCCCTCGCCGACGCCGTGGCCGCGACGCTGCTCGCGCAGGCCGGCGCCGCGCTCGGAGGCCCGCCCCCGCCGCCGCCGCCGGCCCTCCCCGGGCCGATCGCCTCCTCCGACGTCGACGCCGAGCTCGCGCGCGAGCAGCGCCGCGACGCGCCGCTCGCCGGCCCGAGGCTCGCCGTCCTCTCCGCCGGCCCCGGCGCCGGCTTCCGCTCGAGCGAGGCCCGCTCCGGCGAGGCGCTCGACACGCTCGATCCGCGCGCGCTGCCGGCGCTCTCGCTCCACGGCGCGCTCTTCCCGCTGCGGCTCTCGACCGCGCTCGCCGGCGCCGCGTACTCGGACGTGGTGCTCGACGTGCAGTATCGCAAGGCGTTCGCCGAGGCGCGGGGCGCGACGCAGACGTGCCCGGTCACCGACGACGCCCTGCTCGTGCGGGCCCTGGGCCGCTGGCGCTTCGGCGACGGCTTCGTGCCGCGCGTCGGCGTCGGCGCCGGCTGGGGCTTCGAGCGCTCGATCGTCCAGTGCGATCTCCCCGTGCCCAGCGCCGACCTGCGCTTCGCCGATCTGCTCGTGACGGTCGCGCAGCCGCTCGCCCCGGAGCTCCTCGAGCTCGAGCTCGCGGGCGGTCCGCGCCTGCTCTTCGGCGGCGAGGCGACCGAAGCGACCGCGACGGGCTTCTCCGCCGAGGCCTTCGTGACGGGCTACCTCGGCCCGTACCTGCACCTGCGCGGCGGGCTTCGCACGAGCAAGCTCGCGGCGAAGGGCCCCGGCCTTTCCGAGCTCGAGGAGCTGCGCACGTTCGCGGCCCTCGAGGTGGGAGCGTACTTCCGATGAGCCGCCTCGCTTCGTACACGTTTGCCGCCGCACTGCTGCTCTTCGCCGATCGCGCCGCCGCCGTCTGCGATCCGGTGAACGCGCAGAACCCCGAGAACGACTGCGACGAGGACGGCTTCTCGATCCTCCAGGGCGACTGCCTCGACGACGGAGCGCCGTGCGGCGCCTCGTGCGATCCGGCGGGCGGCCCGTACGTGAACGGCTGCGAGTGCGGCCGCGCGCTCGGGTTTCTGACGAACCCCGGCCGCGGCGAGATCTGCGACGGGCGCAACAACAATTGCGACGCGGGCAACGCGATCGACGAGGGCCTCGCGGTCGATCAGGACGCCGACGGCGTTCGCGCGTGCAACACGTGTGGCGCGCCCGCGGCCGGCGCG
>CAYHCR010000008.1:0-15896 GCA_964354895.1 uncultured Myxococcales bacterium
AGGCGTCGGTCACCGTCTGCAGCAGGAGCCGTCCGCTGCGCGCGAGCGCCAGCCCCGGCACGCCCAGAAAGAAGACGCCCGCGAGCGCGCCGCCCAACATCGACGCCCACGCCACGCCTCGTCGGACCATCGCCGTCGCGATCGCCTGGCCGGTCGCCGGATCGCCGGCCGCCTGCGCCGCGAGCCGCGCCCGCTCGCCGAAGCGCACCGAGCGGAAGTGGCTCGTCATGCCGCCCGCGAGGCCGACGGCCGCGCCGATCGGCAGGGCGAGCAGGACGAGCGCGATCCCGGCCGCTTCCCGCGCGGTCGCCGCGCGCAGCAGCGCCAGCGAGAGCTTCTGGAACACGGCGTCTGGATCGGGCGGCGCGAGATCGGGCGCCGACGCCCAGACGGCGGGGACGAGGAGCAGCGGCGTGGCGAGCGTCGCGAAGCCGAGCACGAGCGCGAAGTGGGGCGGGAAGGGGCGCCGCCAGCGCGCCGCGGCGGCGCCGAAGACGACGAGCGCCGCGACGAGGCCGGTCAGGAGCGCCGTGAAGACGCCGAAGGTCTCGTGCGTGCGCTCCGTCAGGAGCCGAGCGAGAAGCTCCACCAAGCCACGTCTCCCTGCGCGATGCGCGCGAGCAGCGCCGCGCCCAGCGCGCCGGCGAGCAGCCCCGCCGCCACGTACGCGATCACCACCGCCGCCTGCCTGCGCGCTCCACGATCCACGCCGCCGACCGTGGCAGGGCGCGCCGGAAGCTGCAAGCGTCCCTCTGCCGCGTGCGGGCTGGCCCGCCTCGGGCTACGCTCGCGCCATGGACGACGGCGGGCAGAAGCAGCGCTCGCAGAAGGCGAAGGCCCTCTTTCGCGCCGGGTTCGCCGCGCAGCAGGGCGGTGATCTCGAGCGCGCGATCGAGCTCTACTCCGCGTCGATCGCCGACGAGCCGAGCGCCGAGGCGTACACCTACCGGGGCTGGGCCTACTCGTTCCAGAAGCGCTTCGACGACGCGATCGCCGACTGCATGAAGGCGATCGAGTGCGATCCGACGCTCGGCAACGCCTACAACGACATCGGCGCCTACCTCATCGAGCAGGGCAAGCTCGACGCGGCGGTGCCCTGGCTGCAGAAGGCGCTCGCGGCCCCGAACTACGACGCGCGCGCCTACCCGAATTTCAACCTGGGCCGGATCTGGGCCAGCAAAGGCCTGTTGCGGCGCGCCTCCGAGAGCTACCAGAGAGCCTTGCAGGAGCGGCCCGACTTCGAGGCCGCGAAGAAGGCGCTCGACGAGCTCGAGCTCATGATCCAGTAGCGCGGTATTTCATCCAGGCGACCGCGACGAGCGCGTGCGCGATGCGGCCGTCCCGCAGCATCGCCTCGACCTCCTCGTGGGTGGCGGTCAGCAGCTCGAGCTCCTCCGTCGCGTCCGGCTCGAGCGGCCCCTCCTGCGTGCAGTCCTGCGCCAGAAACGTGTGACACAGGTTCGTCTGGATCGCCGGGTTCGGCTCGATCGAGCCCAGCGCGCTCCACCGCGCCGACACGAAGCCGGTCTCCTCCCGCAGCTCGCGCGCGGCCGCCTGCAGCGGCGTCTCGCCGGGATCGACCATGCCGCCCGGCAGCTCGACGGTCGCCCGCTGCACGCCGAAGCGCCACTGCCTCACGAGCAGGACGCGCCGCTCGCTCGTCAGCGCGACCACGTTGATCCAGTCGGGCGCCTCGATCACGAGCCGCTCGTGCGCCTCACCGGTCGCGGGCGCGACGCAGCGGTCGCTCCGAATCGTGCAGATCGGCAGCGTGACGAGCGCGCGGCTGCCGATCACTGCCCAGGGGCGGGACACGGTTGGGGGCCTCCGGTCAGAAGAGCTCGCGCGAGAGCGCGTCGAGCGAGAGATCCAGGATGCGCGCGACGAAGGCGTCGGCCCGCCCGAGGAGTTGCGGCGGCGTGGTGTGGCCGAGCGCGACGACCTTGCAGCCCGCGTCCTTCGCCGCCGTGACGCCCAGCTCGTCGTCCTCGACGCAGAGCACGTGCCGCGGGGCGATCGGCGCCTTGCCGTGGCGCTGCAGGTAGCCGTTGAGCTCGCGCAGCAGCGCGACGTGGCCCGACGGATCCGGCCGGCGTCGGGGGACCTGCTCCACGCCGAGGATCGCCGTGAAGCGGTCAAAGACCCCCGCGCCCTTGAGCACGAGCGTCGCGTGGCTGCGCGGCCCGTCGGCGAGGAGCCCGAGCGGGACGATCCGCGCGCACTCCTTTACGACGGTCGCCGCGCCGGGGAACAGCCGCGCCCGATCGGCAAGCGCCGCCTCGTAGCGCGCGAGCAGGCCTGCCGCGAGTCGGCGGAGCTCGTCCGGCTGCAGCGTGCGCCCCTCCTCGCGCGCGAGCGCCGTGAAGAGCGCGCGCTCCTCGAGGCCGGCGTAGCGGCCGAAGAAGAGCTCCTCCGTCAGCGAGAGGCCCTGCGAGGCGGCGACCTCCACCGAGAGCGCAAAGCGCAGCGCCGCGTCGTCGAGCAGCGTGCCGTGCAGATCGAAGAGGACGGCGCGCAGCATCGGCTCACGTCACCGCGAGCGCGCCGAGCGCGACGGTCATGAACCGGAGCGTCTTCCCCGTCGTCATCCAGAAGAGGAAAGGTCCGCGCTTCATCCCCGCGAAGCCCGCCGCGAGCACGACCGCGTCGCCGACGATCGGCAACCACGAGAGCAGCAATGCGGGCGCGCCCCACCGCCGGATCTTCGCGTTCGCGCGCTCCATCCGCTGCGGGTTCTTCGCGGCGCTGCGCTGCAGCCAGCGGCCGATCGCGCCGCCGCCGCCCGCCGCCACCCGCGCGCCGATCCAGAAGATCGTCACGGCGCCGGCCGCGTTCGCGAGCGTCGCGACCGCGATCGTCAGGACCGGCTCCGTGCCGCCGTAGACGAGCGCCGCGAGCACGGCGTCCGACGGCAGCGGCACGATGGAGCCGGCGAGGAACGCCACGAGCGCGAGGCCGGGCAGGCCCCACGTGGCGAGGTGATCGGGCGACAGCAGCAGGGCGAGCTCGGACACGGACACGGATCTAACCGCCGCCCGCCCCGCGCGATAGCCCCGCTCCCCATCCGCCGATCAGTAGCGCGGCACCGTGGGATCGACGCGCCGCGACCAGGCGTCGATTCCGCCCGAGAGCGAGTAGGCGGTGTGGCCGGCGCGCGAGATCGCGTCCGCGCCTGCGCGGCTTCGGATCCCGTGGTGGCAGTAGACGACGACGGCGTGACCGGCCGGCACCTCCACCTCGTCCGCCCGACCCACGAGCTGACCGAGCGGGAAGAGCACGCTGTCGGGCAGCTTTGCCAGCTCGTGCTCCCAGGGCTCGCGGCAGTCGACGAGCAGCAGCGGCCGTCCCTCGGCCCGCCACGCAGCCAGCGTCTGGCACGTCAGCTCCTCGAAGCCGGGCGTCCTCACATCGGCGGGTCCCAGCACTCCACCTTCCCACCGTCGGCGCGGCACATGCCCTCCGGCGTGCCGGCGCACTTGAGCTCGCCGTAGCGCGCGAGGCACTCGAAGCCGCACGCGAGCTGGCCGTAGGCCTCTTCGCAGTGCGCCCGCGGGAGCGCCGCGCCCTTGTAGTAGGCGCGCAGGTTGACCGGCGGATCCCAGCAGCGGACCTCGCCGTCGAACAGGACGCAGAGACCATCGGGCGTCTGCGCGCAGAGCTGCTGGCCGTGACGCGCGAGGCACGCCCAGCCGCAGTCGATCTCGCCGTATTCCTTCACACACTTCGGGCGCGGGATCTCGTTGGTCTGCGGCGTCGGGTACCAGCCGCGCGGATCCCAGCAGGTGACCTCGTCGCCCTCGACGAAGCAGATGCCGACCGGCGTCTGCGCGCACTTCACCTGGCCGTGGCGCGCGATGCACTGATAGCCGCACGCCGTGATCCCGTACTCCGTGATGCACTGGGCGCCGGATCGGCCGACCTGGGAGGGGCTTGCGGAGAGGACGGCGGCGAGCAGGAGCGCGACCACGGGACCTCCCAAGGGACGGACGGCCCCGCGACGCTAGCCGAGGCGGGCGCGGATCAGGAGGCCTGCTCCGGCGCCTTGAGCCACTGCACGTAGTGCGTCTGGCAGTAGCCGCGGGTGCGCGACGGCTTGCCGCAGCCGGAGCGGCCGCACATGGGCGGCGCTTCGCCCGGGAGCCGACGACGACCCGACAGGCCCGGCAGGAGCTTCGGCTTGCTCGGCGGCGGTCGCGAGGGTGTCTCGCCCGCGCGTCGGCGCGAACGATCGGCGCCACGCGTCCCGGGGGTCTCGGCGTCGGCCCGGCGGACCAGTCGGGCGGCGAGCTGCCGGCCGAGCTGCACGCCGAGCTCGTAGAACGCCTCCTGCAGCTTCTTCGAGACCGAGTCCATCGCGTCCTTCCTTGCGGCGCCGCCGCGGTCGACCTGCGATGCGCAGGCGACCTCGCGACCGGCGCTGGGCCGACCGCGGCGCGGGGTGCGACTCTCCACAGGGACGAGCCGTGACCCTACGTGACCGTACTTGACATGCACGGACACGCACACTGTAGGCGCAGCCGCCCGTTCGGCGCAAGCGCCGTTCGGATCGAAGCGCGGAGGGGGGTCAGTACTCGGGGCGGGTCAGCTTCGTCAGCGCCGGGACCTGCTTCCAGAGCTCCGGGAAGAAGCTCTCGTCGACGCCATGCTTGAGCTGGCTGGCCGGCACGTCCGTGAGGCTGCGCACCTCGAGCCCGATGACGCGTTTGACGAGCGCGAAGTGATGGAAGCGCCACGCCTGGAAGCCCTCGTCGAGCTCCATCAGCCCCTGCGCGACGAGCCAGAGATCCCAGTCCGTCCGCGGGTTCGCGAACAGGTGAAAGAGCTCGACGCCGCGCGCCTTGCGCACCGACTCGAACGCGTCCCAGAGCGACTCGCCGATCTTCAGCATCTGCTGGAACCCCGGCGACTGCTGCCCGGATCCCCGGCCGAGCGCGTTGAGCCGGATCACGTGGTAGTCGGCCGGCGGCATCGTCTCGAGGATCTCGAACTGCTGCTGGAGCAGCTTCTCGATCCGGACCGTGCGCCGCAGGTGGTGGGCCGCCTCGCCGACCTTGCCCTCGTGGAGCAGGTCCTCGATCCGCCCGACCTCGTCGAGCACGACCTTGAGCCAGAGCTCCATCACCTGGTGCATGACCTGGAAGAGCAGCTCGTCGGGATGCACGCGCGCGCCCTCCGCCTTCTGCAGCGCGAGCAGCTCGTCGGTCCGGATGTACTTCTCATAGTCGGTCATGCGCCGGCACGGTAGCAGGCAGGACCGCGTCCCGCACCGACGGGCCTTCCGACGCGCCGCGCCGCGCGCTACAGTCTTCGCCCCGTGTCCACTGACGCCGCCACGCCCTTCGGGCGCTATGAGCTCGTTCGCAAGGTCGCCACCGGCGGCATGGCGGAGATCTGGCTTGCTCGCCAGATCGGCCCCGCCGGCTTCGCGCGACAGCTCGTCCTCAAGTCGATCCTCCCCGAGCTCGCGATCGATCCCGAGTTCGTCACGATGTTCCTCGACGAGGCCCGCCTCGCCGCGAACCTCGTCCATCCGAACATCGCGCAGGTCTACGACTTCGGCGAGGTCGACGGCACCTACTTCATCGCGATGGAGCTCGTGCGAGGGCCGAACCTCAAGCGGCTCGGCTGGTACGCGGAGAAGAAGAAGACGCCGATCCCGTTCGAGATCGCCGCAAAGCTGATCGCGAGCGCCGCCGAAGGGCTCGACCACGCGCACCGGCTGCTCGGCGCGGACGGAGAGCCGCTCTCGATCGTCCACCGCGACGTCACGCCCGGAAACCTCGTCGCGGCCTACGAAGGCGAGTGCAAGGTCCTCGACTTCGGCATCGCCAAGGCGCAGCAGCGCGCGACGCACACCATGGCCGGCGTCGTGAAGGGCAAGTACGCCTACATGGCGCCGGAGCAGATCGACGGCAAGGCGGTCGACGCCCGCGCGGACGTCTGGGGCCTCGGCGCGACGCTGTACGAGCTCGTGACGGGGCAGCGGGCGTTCCCCGCCGACGGCGAGCTCGAGCTCGTGCAGCAGATCTGCGACGCCGATGTCAGGAGACCCACCGAGGTCCGATCGGACGTGCCGCCGCTGCTTGAGGAGATCATCTGCAACGCGCTCGCCCGCGACAAGGAGCACCGTTACCGGACGGCGCGCGCGTTCGGTGAGGCGCTCGAGCGCTTCGCGATGCGCCACGTGGGTGAGCCGATCACCAAGGGCCGCGTCGCGGACTGGCTCGAGAAGCTCAAGGCCGCGACGGGCGACGGGCTCGATCCCTTCGGGATGGGCACCGGCACGCAGGCGCGCACGCCCGGCCCTGCCTTCGCCGTGCAGGTCAGCGCCTCCGTGCTGCGGACGCCGCCTCGCTCGACGCCGGCGCCGATGGACGCCTCTCGCGCCTCGACCGACCCGTCGCTCGAGCTCCGCGCGCAGTCCAGCGCCGGCACGCTGCTCGGCATGAGCGCCTCGACCGAGCGGGTCGAGGGCTTCCAGCTCCCCCCTGACGACGCGGACCCGACGGACGACGCTCCGCAGCGGAAGGCCGAGGCGCCGCGGACCGCGACGATGGGCGCCGGGCTCAACCGGGAGCTCGTCGCCGAGCCCCCGCCGCGCGCGAAGGCGCCCACGGTGCTCAGCGAGCTGCCGGGTCCGCCGCGCGCGCCGGGTGATCCCACGCCGCCTGCGCGCCGCCTCCCCTCGGACAACGCGGAGCGGCCGGCCGTCCGTCCGCTCGGCCCGCCACCCGAGGAGAAGACGGTCCTCAAGCCCTCGCTCGTCCTGTTGGTCCCGGAGCAGCCGCCGGGCGACGACAAGACGATGCTCAAGCCGCAGACGCGGGCGGCCGTGCCGCAGGCCGCGCCTGCCGCCGTGGCCGACGCCTCCGCAGAGGTCACGATCGCCGGACCGCCGACCCGATCGCGCGGGCCGATGATCCTCATCGCGATGGTCGTCGGCGTGCTCCTCGCCGTCGCGCTCGGTGTCGGGATCGTCCGGTTCGCCGGCCCCGCCGGCGATCCCAACGCGATGCAGGCGATCGTGCCACCGCCGCAGAAGGCCGCGGGCCCCGCGACCGACGGCCGACTCGTCGTGCAGGTCCTGCCGTTCGGGCTCGTCACGATCGACGGCAAGGATCACGGCATGAGTCCGCTGCAGTCGCCGCTCGCGCTCGCGCCCGGGCCGCACGAGGTCGCCGTGAAGAACCCCGACAACGGGAAGGCGGACAAGCGCACCGTGACGATCGAGGCCGGCGCCGAGGCGACGGTCGCCTTCGACCTGCGCTGAGCGCGCCGTCCAGAGGTCAGTGGCGCAGCAGCACGTACATCGCCCCGCCGCCGCCGTCGTGGGGTCGCGCGGTGCAGAACGCCAGCACGTGATGCGCGAGCGCGCCACGGGTGAGCCAGCCGACGATCGCCTCCTTGAGCACCGGCTGCCGATCAGGGGAGTGCAGGCCGCGGCCATGCACGATCAGCACGCAGCGCTCGTCGCGGCGCCGGCTCTCGGAGACGAAGAGCTGCAGCGCGAGCTTCGCGTCGGCCTTCGTGTGGCCGTGCAGATCGACGTGGCGGGCGAACGAGTAGGCGCCGGCGCGCAGGCGCGCGACCACGCGGGGATCGAGCCCCGGGCGGCTGCCCATCACGAACTCGTCGGTGTCGGAGAGATCGAGCGGGCCGTCGCCTGCGACGAGCTCGCAGAGCGTCAGCAGCGCTTCGGCCTCGCTGTCGAGGATCCGGAGCTCGGCGGCCGTCCGCGGCGGCGGCGGGGCGGCGCGCACGCTCCCTGCGCGGACCGGCTCGACCTCGCCGACGGTCTGGAGGAAGAGCGTCGACTCGTCATCCGTGGCGGCGGTCGAGGACCCCTGCGGCGGCCGCGCGGCCCCCTTCGTCGCGGGCGCCTTCTTCGGGGTCGGCGGCTTCGAGGCAGGCGTCGGCTTCGCGGCCGGTGGCGGGAGCTTGAGCCCGCTGAACGGATTGTGGAACGGCGGCGGGCCCTTCTCTCTCTTCTCCTTCTTGGCCATCGACGGCTCCTCTCTGAACCGCGCTCATCGGCTCCGAAGCGCCTCGTACGAGCCGGCCGTGTGCGCCGGCGCCGCCTCGGCCAGCAGGGTCGGCAGCCGCAGCTCGAAGCGGGCGCCACGCGGCTGCAGGCGCTCGAGCGTCAGCTCGCCACCGAGCCGCCCAGCGGCCCGTCGCGCGAGGAAGAGCCCGAGGCCGAGCCCCGCCCCCGGCGGCTGCGTCGTGAAGAAGGGATCGAAGATCCGCTCGGAGAGCTCGCTCGGCACGCCCGGCCCGTCATCTTCGATCCGTACGATCAGCTCTGCGCCGTGCACGCTCGCCGAGAGGCGGACCCGGCCGCCGACGCCCGCGGCCCGCCGGGCGTTGGCGAGCAGGCGATCGACGAGCCCCTCGAGCGCGCCGGGATCGCTCGTCATGGGCAGTGCTGCAGGCAGCTCGTCGGCGAGGCCGGCGGCGTGACCGGCGGCGCGACGCAGCAGGGCGACCGCGTCGAAGCTCTCCCGCCGGGTCGGCTCCTCCATCTCGCCGAGCCCCTTGACCACGCGCGCCATCCGCTCGTGGGCCACCTTCAGATCCGCGGTGATCTCCCGCAGATCGGTCGTCGCAGGCCGGGGACCGCCGGCCTCCTCTTCGAGCTCGTCGGCGACCGAGCCGAGCGTGCTCGTCCCGCTCACCGCGATGCCGAGCGGGTTGTTGAGCTCGTGCGCGAGCCCCGCGGCGAACATCGCGAGCGACGCGGCGCGACGCGCCTCCGCGAGCGCGCGCTCCTGCTCCTTGAGGAGGAGGTACGTCGAAGAGAGCTCGCCGAGGACGCGGCGCAGGTCGCGCGCCAGGCCCGCGCCGGCGCTCGCGTCTCGCAGCCGGAGGACCGCGAGGCTCTGCTCCTCGAGCCGGTGCACGATCATCGAGACGATCGCGACGCCGCCGTCGAAGCGCTCGATCGCGAGCTCGCCGTAGCGGCCCGACTGCCAGATCCACCGCGGATCGAACGAGAGCAGGCCGGCCACCGGCTCACTCGGCACGAGGCAGGTGTAGGGCTGGAAGATGATCTCGTCGAGCGGCGCCCCGAGCAGCTCCTCCGCCGCGCCGCCGGCCCAGAAGATGTTGAGATCGGCGAGGGTGATGACCAGCACCGCCTCGCCCGCCTCCTCGAGCGCGATGCGGCCGAGCTCCGGCGCGCGGTCGAGGATGGTCTGGAGCGACTGGGCCACGTCAGAGCACCCCGTCCCGCACGAGCACCGCGTGCAGGGCCGCAGCCCGCGCGCCGTCCGGATCTTCGCCGAGCCCGAGGGCGGCGGCGCTCGCGGGCGCCGTGTCGATCTCGAAGCCCGGCATCCCGAGCACCGCGCTCCAGCGATCCGCCATCCCCACGAGCGACGCGATCGTCGGGCTGGCAGAGGGATCGGGCAGCGCTGCGTGGTGGTCACCGATCGCCGCGCGCAGCGGCGCGGCGTAGCGCCACCGCGAGCCGACCCAGAGCCCGATCGCCGTGTGATCGAGGCCGAGCAGCTCGTGCTCCGCCGCGACGAGCGAGGCGCCCTCCTGCACGCGGGCCGCGAGCAGGGGGAAGACGTCCGGCGCGATCGCGTAGAGCACGTGGTGCCCCAGATCGTGCAGCAGCGCGCCCAGCCAGAGGCCCTCGAGCCGGGCGCCTGCCTCCGCCGCGAGGTGCGTGGCGAGCGAGGCGACGGCGCGGCCGTGGAGCACGAGCCGGGGCGGCGCAGGTCGGCCCGCGGCCGCGAGGAGCTGCTGCGTCTGGTGGAAGAGCGCGAGCTGATAGAGCGCGCTGATGCCCACGGCGCTGACGGCACGGTCGAGCGCGTGGACGCCGCCCGCGACCGCGTAGGTGCCCGAGTTCGCGAGCCGGAGGACGCGCGTCGCGAGGCCTGGATCGCTGCCGAGGATCCGGCCGAGCTCGTCGACGCCGACGCCCGGTCGGGCGAGGGCGTCCCAGAGCTGCTCGCTGCGCGAGGGGAGGACGGGCAGCTCCTCGAGGACCTCGAGGCGCTCGATGGAGAAGCCGGCGGGCGGTGGTGCGGCGCTCATTCGATCGGGTCCCCCCGGGGCGAGGCCAGACTAGCGTTTCACGCGGTCGCGCGCGCGGTCGCGGTCCGACCTACGATGCGCGCCCCGATGCTCCGCCCCGCGCCGTTGCTGCTGCTGCTCACGCTCGCCTCCTGCGACGCGGCGGCGCCGTCCGGCGCGCTCGTGCTCGCGATCCCCGCGCCGCCGGAGACGCTGGATCGCCGCTTCGCGCTCTCCACCGACGCCATGCGCCTCTGCGAGCTCGTCACGCCGGGCCTCACGCGGATCGACGCCGAGGGTCGCGCCGTCCCGGAGCTCGCGGAGCGCTTCGAGGCGCTCGATCCGCTCACCTGGCGCTTCACGCTGCGGGACGGGCTGCGCTTCTCCGACGGCGCGCCGCTGACGGCCGCCGACGTCGCGGCGACGTACCGATCCATCCTCGATCCCGCGACCGGCTCCCCGCACCGGAGCGGCTACGGCTACGTCGAGCAGGTCGAGGCGCTGGACGCGCGCACGGTGCTGTTTCACCTGAAGCGACCCTTCGGCGCGCTGCCGGTCGACGCGACGATGGCCGTGCTGCCGGAGGGCCGTCTGGGGCCCGGCGATCGCGAGGCGCTGCGTCGTCGGCCGATCGGCGCGGGGCCGTACGTCGTCGCCGCGTGGGACGACGAGGAGCGGCTGCTGCTCGCGCCGAACCCGGGCTGGCACGGCGGGCCGGCGCCGGCGCTGGTGCTCGAGGTCCGCACGGTCCGCGACGAGACGACCCGGCTGCTCGAGCTGCGAAAGGGCCGCGTCGACGTCGTGGTCAACGCGCTCTCGCCTGCGCTGCTGCCCGCGCTGCGCGACGAGCCGGCGCTCGTGGTGCGCACCGGCCCCGGCAACGGCACGAGCTACCTGATGTTCCGGCTCGACCACCCGCTGCTCGGACGGCGCGAGGTGCGGGAGGCGATCGCGTTCGCGCTCGATCGCGAGGAGATCGCCGCGGCGAAATACCGCGGCGTCGCGCGGCCGGCCCGGAGCCTGCTGCCGCCGGAGCACTGGGCGGCGGCCGCAGCGCTGCCCGAGCGCCGTCGCGATCTCGCCCGGGCGAACGCGCTGCTCGACGCCGCAGGCCTGCCCGATCCGGACGGCGTCGGGCCGCTCCCGCGCGCGCGCCTCACGCTCAAGACCAGCACCGATCGCTTCCGCCGCAGCCTCGCGCTCGTGCTGCGCGCGCAGCTCGCGGAGGTCGGCCTGCAGCTCGACGTGCAGCCGCTCGAGTGGGGCACGTTCATGACCGACGTGCGGCGGGGACGCTTCGAGCTCGCGACGCTCAAGTGGCCGGTGATCGATCCCGATCTGCACCGGCTCGCGTACCACTCGAGCTCCATCCCGACCGAGGCCAACGGCTGGGGCGGCGGCAACCGAATGCGGTACTCCGACCCCGCGCTCGACCGGCTGCTCGACGAGGCGCGCGAGGCGTCCGATCCCGCCGTGCGCAAGGCGCGCTACGACGTGATCCAGCGGACGGTGGCCGCAGAGCTGCCCGCGTTGCCGCTCTTTCACGAGGACGCGCTGCTCGTCCACCGGCGCGAGCTGCGCGGGATCGAGCTGGATCCCTACGGCTCCTACCGCTCGCTCGCGTTCGCGACCCGCGCGGAGGCGCCGTGATCGGGGCGCTGCTGCGGCGGAGCCTCGAGGCGGCGATCACGGCGCTCGGCGCGGTGCTGCTCGTCTCGATCCTGCTCGATCTCGTGCCGGGAGATCCGATCGACGCGCTGCTCGGCGAGCAGGCGATCGAGACGGATCGGGCCGCCCTGCGCGCCTCGCTCGGCCTGGACGAGCCGCTCCCGGTCCGGCTCGCGCTCTTCGCGCGCGACGTCGCGACGCTGCAGCTGCGGACGTCGGTCCCGCCCTTCCAGGACCGCGTCTTCGAGAAGATCGGCCGCGCGCTGCCGAAGACCGCGCTGCTCGCCGGCGTCGCGCTCGCGCTCGCGCTGCTCGTGGCGTTCCCGCTCGGCGTGCTCGCGGCGCTGCGCCCCGGCGGTCGGGTCGACGCCGCGGCGAGCAGCTTTGCCGTCGCGGGCGCCGCCACCCCGCGCATCTGGCTCGGGCCGCTGTTGATCCTGCTGTTCGCGCTGAAGCTCGACTGGCTGCCGGTCTCCGGGCTCGAGTCGCCCGCGTCGATCGTGCTGCCGGCCGTCACGCTCGGCACCGCGCTCGCGGCGTTCCTCGCGCGCATGATCCGCGCGAGCCTCCTGGACACGATCGGCGAGGACTATGTCAGGACCGCGCGCGCGAAGGGCCTGCCGGAGCGCGTCGTCGTGCTCAAACACGCGCTCCGACCTGCGCTGCTTCCGGTGCTGACGATCGTCGGGCTGCAGCTCGGCGGGCTGCTCGCGGGCGCGGTCGTCACCGAGAAGGTCTTCAACTATCCGGGCCTCGGCACGCTGCTGCTCGGCGCGATCGATCGCCGCGACTACAACCTCGTGCGCGCCTGCGTGCTGACGCTGACGCTCGGGTACGTGGCGGTGAACCTGCTGACGGACGTCGCCTACGGGCTCGCCGACCCGCGCGTGCGAGGGCGCTCGTGAGCCGTCGGCGCGCGCTGCTGCCGGGGTTCGGCCCTCGAATCGGCCTCACGGTGATCGTGGCGATCGGCCTCGCCGGCCTCTTCGCGCCCTGGCTCTCGACGCACGATCCCTCGCGCCTCGCGCTCGCCGACGAGCTCGCGCCGCCCTCCCTGCGCCACTGGCTCGGCGCGGCCGAGAATGGCGTCGACGTGCTCTCCTTCGTGCTGCACGGCGCGCGCGTCTCGCTCGCGGTCGGCCTCGTCGTGACGGCGATCTCCGCGGCGCTCGGCACGCTGCTCGGCGCCGCGGCGGCGCTGCGCGGCGGCCTCGTGGACACGGTGCTCGTCCGGGTGATCGACGTGCTGCTCGCCTTCCCGGGGATCCTGCTCGCGCTCTTCGTCACGAGCGTGCTCGGGCCGTCGCTCGTGAACGTCGTCGTCGCGCTCGTCGCGACGGGCTGGACCGGCTACGCGCGCCTCGCGCGGGCGCAGACGATGCTGCTGCGCGAGCGGGAGTTCGTGGCGGCGGCGCGCGCGCTCGGCGCCTCGGAGGCGCGGGTGCTGCTGCGCCATGTCTTGCCGAACCTCGCAGGTCCCCTCGTCGTGCAGGCGACCTTCGGGGTGCCGGGCGTCGTGCTCGCCGAGGCGTCGCTCTCGTTCCTCGGGCTCGGTGTCCCGCCCGGCACGGCGTCGTGGGGCGCGCTCGTGGATCAGGGCACGCAGTACCTCGTCGTCGCCCCGCACGTCGCGCTCGTGCCGGGGCTCTGCATCGCCGCGACCGTGCTCGGCTTCAACCTGCTCGGGGACGGGCTGCGCGATCGGCTCGATCCGCGGCGCGGCTGAAGGTCAGGGCTGCAGGCCCGGCAGCGTGGAGCTCCCCGCGATCGCCGGCAGGGACAGCTCGACGATCGCGCTGTCGACCTGGAGCCGCACCTCGACCTCGTGGAGCCCCGGCTCGATCGTCAACGCCGCGATCCCGTCGACGAACGTGACGATCGTCTCGGAGGTCGGCACCGCCCCGCCGTCGGCCATGACGGTCGCGCGGAAGACGAGCGCGTAGGGCGTCGAGAGGCTCGACAGGAACGGCACGACCGGCGGCGCGTCGGGACCGAAGCGGAAGGTCGAGGTGATCGCCGAGCCGAGCGGCTCCTGCAGCGCGCCGTCGAGCCCACCTTGCAGCGAGTGCCAGGAGACGAGCACGCCGCCGCGGGGGTTCGTCGCGGCGGCCAGCGGCGCGAGCGAGTCCACGACGAGGAAGCGGCCGAGCTCGAAGCGCTCCTGCGTCGGCGCCTCTTCGGTGTCGGCCTCCTCGTCCGAGGTCGCGGAGACGGTCGACACGATCACGAGCTCGTACGAGCCGGCGGTGCCGGGCGCGCGAAAGAGCAGCGCGTCGGCGTCGCGCGAGAGCTCCTCGGCGGGCTGGCCGTTCACGGTGATCGCGAGCGTCGCGTCGAGGAACCCCGCGCCGAGCACGACGACCGCCTGCCCCGGCTCGTAGACGTCCGCGGCGAGCCCGTCGACGGAGATCGGGAAGCTCTGCGTATCTTCGCCGAGCTCACCGCAGGCGGTGAGCAGGGCGAGCAGCGGGATCAGGCGGCGCATGGGGCTCTCCTCTTCGGGCGCCGATCGTAGCCGGCGCCCGCGGGAGAAGACCACTCAGAGGTACGGGCGTCGCTCGTGCGCGTCGTCGCGCGCGCGCTGCTCGATCGACGTGCCTGTCTGCCCCGCGGACAGCTCTGCCTGGGTCGCGGGACGCGCAGGGGCCGCGGGCATGATGAACCAGAGCGCCAGGTAGAGCGGCAGCGCCCAGAAGCCGAACGGGAGCGAGAGCAGGAAGGCGAGCCGGACGATCGTGACCGAGATGCCCCACTCGGCGGCGAGCCCGGCGCAGACGCCGGCGAGCAGCTTGCCCTCGCGGCGTCGGTACCACGAGCGGGAGAAGGCGCCGCCCTCGATGCGCGAGCCGCACCAGCGGCACTTCACGGCCTCGGCACGGATGGGCTCGGCGCAGTACGGGCAGCTCTTCTGGGCTCCGTCCATGATCAGGCCTCGGCGAGCTCGTCGGCCGGCGGGCGCGCGGCGGCGCCGGAGACGAGCACGAGCAGGAACGCGACGGCGGTCAGCCCGGCGAGCAGACCGGCGCCGAAGAGGCCGGCAGCGAACGGGAGCGCGGCCTCGGGGAGCCACCGCGCGCCCGCGGCGGCGATCCCGCCGTTGCACGCGGCGACGATCGGAAGGGAGAGGACGAACGCAGCGGTCGCCTTGCCGGCCGCGACGAAGATCCGGCGGCGGCGTTCGGCGGCGACGCGCGTGCCCTCGGCCGCGGCGGCCAGGAACGTCCGCTCGAAGACGGCCGGGGCGGGGCCGACGCGCGGCGCCTCGGCGAACGCAGTGAAGCTCGCCAGATCGGCGGCGAGCGCGGCGCAGGAGGCGCAGCTTTGCAGGTGCGACGCGATCGGCGCGGGGCCGTCACCGGCCAGCACGCGCGCGACGTCGGAGGGCTCGCGGGCGAGCAGCTCCTCCTCGCAGGTCGTGCAGGCGATCGGCGCGTGGGGACTCATGACGCGGCCTCCTCGGGGGCTTCTCCGGCGAGCGATGCGAGCTTCGCACGAAGGCTCTTCACGGCGTGGTGCAGTCGACTCTTCACTGTGCCGGCGGGGATGCCGGCGGCGGCGGCGACGTCGGCCTCCGCGAGCCCCTCGATGTAGCGCAGCACGAGGACCTCGCGCTGGCCCGCCGGCAGCGTCGCGATCGCGCGATGCAGCGCGGCGGCCTCCTGCGAGCCCGAGGCGAGCGCGTCGGGGAGCGGGCGCTCATCGGCGCCGTCGGGGACCTCGCCGTCGAGCGTCGGCGCCGCGAAGTGCGAGGCCTGTCGGCGTCGGGCGGCGTCGCGAGTGAGGTTGACGGCGATGCGGTAGATCCAGGTCGAGAAGCGCTGCGTGGTGTCGAACTCCGCGGCGGCGCGCACCACGCGGATCCAGAGCTCCTGAAAGAGATCGTCGGCGTCGGCCCGGTTGCGGGTCGAGCGCAGCAGGAGCGCGTACATCCGGTCGCGGTAGCGCTCCATGAGCGAGCGAAGGGCGTCGTGTCGGCCACGCGCGAGCGCGCCGCACAGGGCCTCGTCCGACAGGGCGGCGCGTTCCGCGGTCATCTTCCGGGGCGTCGCCTCCAGGGGACGGGCCCGCGCGTCGGCGAACGCCCACGGCAGGAGCATCGAGTCTAGGACCGTCGAGGCCACTCGTCCCCATCCGCGTCGTAGCGGCTGCGTTTGGTCTCGGGAGCGGGCCCGGCCGCGACGGGTCCGTCCGTGGGACGAGGC
>CAYHCR010000008.1:15906-18489 GCA_964354895.1 uncultured Myxococcales bacterium
CGTCGTCCGGCTCGCTGCGATCCTCCGGGCGGCGGGAAGAGGCGCGCGCCGGGCGGCCGGTCACGCCGGAGAAGGCGCCGGCGAGTCGGCCGAAGAGGAGCTCCTCCGCCTCGTCCATCGCGGCGTCGGCCGCGGAGACGCCGCCGCGCCTGGGCGTGCAGGCCCAGAGCAGCGCGTACGAGGTCAGCGCGAGCGGCGCGTTGAAGACGCCGAAGATCACGAAGGCGAGGCGGACGAGCGTGACGCTGATCCCACTGGCGCGCGCGAGCATCGAGGCGACGCCCGCGAGCTTCGTCTCGGCCGGATCGCGCACCCAATCGATCTGAAGCGTCGCGCGATCGACCGGCCGCTGGCAGTGCCGGCAGAGGCTCGCGGAGAGCCGGATCTCTTCGCTGCAGTGGGGACAGCTCCTGTTGCCGTCGGTCACGTGCGCTCCCCTCCCGGGCATCAGCCCGCGTGCGAGGGCTGCTACGCGCTGCGGTGAGGCCGGGTTCATGCCCGAAAACCCGCGTGGTTTCCGGGGCTTCCGCGGCGGCTCAAAACTGGAAACCCGCCGGGGCTCGGGTACGATCCGAGGCCGACTCCACCCTGATGCGATCCTTCCGCCCCGACCCCGCCGAGCGCCGGCCCACCGAGCCGCGCCGCTCCGGCTTCTCGCTCCGCCTCGACGGCGGCCGGGTCTATCTGCGCGCGGGGCCCGAGCGCGGCGACGGCTTCACGCTGACGGAGCTCGTCCTCGAGGTCCCCGAGGTCTCGTTCCCGTTCGACGTCACCGGCGGGGCCGAGCGCTTCCGGTCGCGGCGCTGCCGGCTCTCGGCGCTGGAGCTCTCGCTGGACGCTCCGGCGATCGCAGCGGCGCAGCCGGCGCCGGGGCCCGACGCGCTCGCAGGCCTCGTGCGCGTGCGCTTCGGCGAGCAGCGGTGCGAGCTGAGCGGTCCGCTCGTGGGCGCAGCGGGGGGTCGCTTCACGGCGCGCGTCGGCCTCGAGCCGGAGGGCGAGCGGCTGCGGGCGCTCCTGTGTGACGTACGTGTTCACGGCCTCGACGTGCCGCCGCCTGCGCTGATCGAGAACGAGCTCCTCGCGCGCCTCGCGGCGGCGACGGGCGGCGTGCGCGAGGGCAACGAGGTGGTGCTCGCGCCGCTCGGCGCGCTGCTCAAGCGGCTGCTCGCCACGCGGGGCTTCAAGCTGCCGGAGGCCTCCGGCGCGCGGGCGGGGCTCGTGGCGCTCGCGCCGTCGGGGCTGACGCTGCGGTGGGCGCACGGGGCAGCAGCGCCGGTCGCCTCGGCGGACGCAGAGCTGCTCGCGGCGATCGAAGGCGGGCGGGCGTTCGCGGAGGCGGAGGCGCTGCTCGCGCGCGGCGAGCTGGGGGCTGCGCGCAAGGCGTGGCTCTCGGCCGGCGACGCGGCGCTCGTGCATCCGTTCGCGGCGACGAGGCTGCTGACGCTCTGCCTGTCGACGCCCGACGCGCACGACGAGGCGCTCGATCTCGCGCAGCACTGGCGGGAGCGGAGCCCGGCGCTGCCGGCGGCGAGCTGGGTGGCGGCGCGGATCCTCGCGGGGCGGGGGGAGGGCGCGCGGTCGGGGCGGCTCTGGCTGGCGCTCGCGGAGCGGGATCGCGCGGCCGGTCACCTCGCGGCGGCGGTGGAGGCGGGCGTCGAGGCCGGGCGGGCGGCGGCGATCGACGATCCGGCCCTCGCCGTGCGCGCGCTCACGCTGTCGCTCCAGCTCGAGCGGGATCACCTGACCGCGCTGCGGCTGCTGGCGGAGGTCGCGGTCCGCGCTGGCGACCGTGAGGCGGCGTCGACCGCGAACCGTCGGCTCGCGGCCTTCGCGACGGAGTCGGGCGAGATCGCGCGGGCGCACGTACGGCTCGCGAAGCTCGCGCGGCGCACGACGGAAGCAAAGCTGCACTACGACCAGGCGCTGCGGCTGCTGCCGGACGATCCCGACGCGCTGGTGGGGCTCGCGGCGGTCTGCCGGGAGGCGGGCGAGCCGCTGCGGGCGGCGCGGGCGCTCTCGCGCGCGATCGAGCTGGCGACGAGCGCGCACGACGAGCCGGCCGCCGGGCGGCTCGCGCTGGAGCTCGGCGAGCTCTGGGAGCGGGCGCTCGGCCACCCCGAGAACGCGCTCCTGCGCTACCGCGAGGCGGTGCGGCGTCGGCCGGATGACGTGCACGCGGCGATCGCGGCGGCACGGGTGAGCCGCGCGCTCGGGCTGACGCCGGAGGCCGCGGAGCACTACGGTCACGCCCTCTCGCGGATCGGCGCCGAGGTCCCCGCGGCGCTGCGCGAGGCGGCCCTGCAGGCGCACCTCGCGCTCGCCGAGTTCGCGGGCGAGCTCGACGAGGCGTCCAGGACGGCGGCGCTCGGTCATCTGGACGCGGCGCTCGCGCTCGGCGGCGGATCGGCGGCGCTGCACCTGCGTCGGGCGGCGCTGCTGGAGGCCGACGGGCGGCTCGACGATGCGCGCGTGGCCCTCGTCGCTGCGCACGCGACAGCGGGCGGGGACGAGCGCGTGGAGCTCGGGCCGCGGCTGGCGCGGGTGCAGCTCGCGCGGGGCGCGGTCGGGGAGGCGGAAGAGCTC
>CAYHCR010000009.1:0-16988 GCA_964354895.1 uncultured Myxococcales bacterium
GAGGCCGCCCGCGCGGTGTTCACCGAAGATGCCGTACCGCGCGCAGAGGTTGTCCCGGCCGCTGAGGCAGGCCTCGCACTGCATGCAGGAGACGCCTGGCTGGACCGCGCCCCGCTGGCCGACCTGCCAGCCGCTCACGCGCTCACCGACCTCGTCGATCACGCCGGTCACGTCGGCGCCGCCGACGTGCGGCAGCGGAAGCTTCAGGCCGTCCCAGCCCTTGCGGACCCAGAGATCCAGATGGTTGAGCGCGACCGCCTTCACCCGGACACGGACCTCGTTCGGGCCCGGCGTCGGATCGGGCAGCTCTGCTGGCTCCAGGACCTCGGGGCCGCCGTGACGGTGAAAGACGATCGCGCGCATGGGAGCCTCGGTGGGGCGCGGAACGAACCACGCGCCCGAGACCTTCCGCAAGGGTGTTGTGCGCCCCCGCCGGCCATGCGAGATCCGCCCCTCCTCTGAGGTGTCCGTGAGCGACTACGAGACCATCCGGCTCGCCCGCGCCGACGACGGCGTCGCGACGCTGACGCTGCACCGCCCTGAGGTCCGAAACGCCATCAACCTCCGGCTCGTCGAGGAGGTCACGGCGGCGCTCGCGACCCTCGCCGCCGACGAGGGCGTGCGCGCGCTCGTGCTCACGGGCGCGGGCGGCAAGGCGTTCGCGGGTGGCGCCGACATCCGCGAGCTGCGCGACCGGCGCGGCGAGCAGGCGCTCCTCGCGATCAACGCGACGATGTTTCAGCGCGTCGAGGACTTCCCTCGCCCCGTCATCGCGGCGATCGAGGGCTTCGCGCTCGGCGGCGGCTGCGAGCTGGCGATGGCCTGCGACGTGCGCGTCGCGTCGGCCTCGTCGCGCTTCGGCTTCCCCGAGGTGACGCTCGGAATTTTCCCCGGCGCCGGCGGCACCTGGCGCCTGCCGCGGCTCGTGGGGATCGGTCGCGCCAAGGAGCTCGTGCTGACCGGCCGGTTGTTCGACGCCGTCGAGGCGGAGCGGATCGGCCTCGTCGAGCACGTGGTCCCAGATGGCGAGGCGCTGCCGCGGGCGCTCGCGCTCGCCCGCACGATCGCGGCGAACGGGGCGCTCGCCGTCCGCGTCGCCAAGCTCGCGCTCAACGCCA
Source organism: uncultured Myxococcales bacterium (assembly GCA_964354895.1). Taxonomy (GTDB): domain Bacteria; phylum Myxococcota; class Myxococcia; order Myxococcales; family Vulgatibacteraceae; genus CAYHCR01. The sequence goes on from CAYHCR010000009.1 coordinate 1,119, forward strand.
TCGCGCGCGGCGATTCGCCGGAGCCGATCGAGAAGCTCGGCCAGGCGATGCTCTTCGAGAGCGCGGACAAGCTCGCGCGCATGACGGCGTTCCTCGAGCGCAAGCACCAGCAGAAGAAGGAGGGGTGACGTGGACGCAGCCTCGGTGAAGACGATCGCGGTGCTCGGCGCCGGCACGATGGGCCACGGCATCGCACAGGTCGCCGCGCAGGCGGGCTACGACGTGGTGCTCTGGGATCTCGACGAACCGCGCTGGCGCGGCGGCCTCGTGAAGATCACCGCGAACCTCGACAAGGGCGTCGAGAAGGGCAAGCTCAGCAAGGAGGCGCGCGACGCGGCGCTCGCGCGGATCCGCGGCACCGCGAACCTGCCCGACGCGGGCCGGCCGGCGGACGTCGCCATCGAGGCCGTCGCCGAGGATCTCGGCGTGAAGGTCCAGATCCTCGGGGAGATCGCGCGCCACGCGAAGGCCGACGCGATCCTCGCCTCGAACACCTCGAGCCTCTCGCTGACCGAGCTCGCCGCGGCGCTGCCGGGGCCCCAGCGCGTCATCGGCATGCACTTCTTCAACCCCGTGCACCTGATGAAGCTGATCGAGCTCGTGCGCGCGCACCAGACCTCGCCCGAGACGCTCGCGATCGCGAAGGAGCTCGCCGTCAAGTTCGGCAAGGAGTCGATCGTCGTGCGCGACGCGCCCGGCTTCGCCTCGAGCCGCCTCGGCATCGCGCTCGGCATGGAGGCGATCCGGATGCTCGAGGAGGGCGTCGCCACGGCCGAGGAGATCGATCGCGCGATGAAGCTCGGCTACGGACACCCGATGGGCCCGCTGGAGCTGACGGATCTCGTCGGCCTCGACGTCCGCCTCGCCATCGGCGACTACCTGCACCGCGAGCTCGGCCAGCCGCAGTTCCGACCGCCGCAGCTGCTCAAGCGGCTCGTGCGCGCCGGAAAGCTCGGCAAGAAGAGCGGCGAGGGCTTTTACAAATACTAGTCCGGAGGTCCCACGTGACGCGCTCGCTCGCCGCCGCCCTCTTCGCCTCGCTGCTCGCCGGCGCCGCTTGCGGCGATCCCTCGATCGTCGTCGAGGTCCCGTTCGCGTCGGTCTACGTGACGCCGAACGACGGCTCGACCGTGACCGCCTCGTCGGCGGACGGCCTCGCGCTCTTCGCGGCGTTCAACACCGCCATCGACGCTGGCTCGACCGCCGGGATCCAGCTGCTCCGCACGGCGCCGGACGCCGGGACGATGCAGACGGAGATCCTCGCGAGCGGCGCCGAGGTGACGGTCGGCCACGGCCCGCTCCCGATCGGCCGCTACACGCTCGTGTTCCCGACGAGCCTCGCGAGCGCCGAGGGAGATCCCCTGCCGTACGAGATCCGCGTCGACTTCGAGATCGTGGCGGACTGACCGCCGGGGTCAGCGCCCCGCGACGACCGAGCGGGAGCTCGTCCGGTGGGGTGACTCCGCGGCGACGCCCTTCTGCAGCAACTCGCGCGCCCGCATCGACAAGCGATGCAGCAGCGCCGTGACCAACGAGGCGTCGCCAGCCTCCAGCGACGTGGCCGCCTCGTCCAGCGCGACCGCCCTCTCCGCGCCCCCGAGCGCCGCCGCGAACCAGGCGGCGTCGCGCAGGCGCTCGGCCAGCAGCGCATCCCCCACCTGCCGGCGCCACTCTCCGACCAGCTCGTGCAGCAACGCGTCGGGCGCGTCCGGCGCGGCGAGCGCGGCCGCCAGCCGCTCGACCGCGTCGAAGGGCGGACCCCAGAAGCGCAGCTCGGGCGCCGCGAGCAGCTCTGCGCCAGAGAGGACCGCGAGGCAGCGCTCGTGGGACGAGCCCGACGCAGCGTCGGGGCGAAGGCCGGGCGGTGGCGTCGCAGGGACGGGCCCGAGCACCTGCGGCGCCCAGGACGTGAAGGAGACGGGCGGCGACCCGCGATCGCGGGCGACGACGCGCGAGCGATCGATCGCGACCCGGACGATCTCCCGGTCGAGCTCCTGCAGGGTCTCGTCGCCAGCGCGCGCGCTCTCGATCCAGTCGCGGAAGCGCTTCTTCGACATCTCACCGATCGCGCAGTCGACCACGCCGCGGCGATCGGAGAGCCACAGGTGCGTCACTTCGAGGCCGCGACCGGCGAGCGATCGCGTCCAGATCGCGACGCGCTCCCCGCGGCCGTCGATCGGCCCGAGGAAGCAGGGCGAGGGATCGGGCGCGGCCGCGATCGGCGCGATCGGCGCGACGGGCTCGCTCGAGGGCAACGCGACCTCGACGCCCTGCCTCCCGAGGCCGAACGCGAGCCGCTTCGCCTCGCGCTGCTGCTCCTTGTCGCCGTCGGTCGCGGCGGCCTGCAGGACGTCCATTCGGCCGGCGGCGGCGGCGGCGCGGAGCACGGCGCGGCCGAGCACCTTCGGGAGCGCGAGGATCGCGTCGGGCTCCGCGGTCTCGAGCTCCTCGACGAGCGCGCGCGCCTCGTCGCAGGCGGGCGCGCTCGCGTCGCATCGCTCCGCCAGCTGCGCGGGGCTCTGGGTCGTGTCCCGCAGCAGCTCGAGCATGCGCTTCGGCTCGACGTCACCCTTCTTCGCCATGGCGGGGGACCGTAGAGAACGAACCGCGAGGAAGCAAGCCGGCTACAGGTCGACCTGCTCGATCGACTCCGGCGTCGGGCCGATGAAGCGCGCCGCGAGCGCGGGGAAGCGCGCGGGCGCGTCGGTCACGAAGAGGCGGTGCCGCACGGGCTCGAGCGCCGGGCCGCCGCCGAGCCGCGCCGCGACGGCCGCCGCGGTCGCCTCCGCCGAGTCGACGAGGCGCGTGGTGGGCCCGAGGACCCCGGCGATCACCGGCGCGAGCAGCGGATAGTGGGTGCAGCCGAGCACGAGCACGTCGAGCTGCCCGCGCAGCTCCCCGAGGTAACGCTCTGCGACGAGCCGCGGCACCTCGCCCTCGAGCCAGCCCTCCTCGGCGAGCGGCACGAAGAGCGGGCAGGAGCGCAACTGTACGATGGCCCCGGGCGCGAGCGCCGCGATCGCCCGCTGGTAGGCGCCCGAGGCGATGGTGCCCGCGGTGCCGGCGACCCCGATCCGACCGTCGGGCGCGAGCGCAGCGGCCAGCGCGGCGCCCGGCTCGACCACGCCGATCACCGGGATGGGCAGCTCCGCCTGCAGCGTCGGCAGCGCGTGCGCCGTCGCCGTGTTGCACGCGACGACGAGCAGCGCCGGATCGTGCTGCAGGAGCAGCTTTGCGCAGGCGCGCGCGTAGCGGATGACGGTCTCCGCGCTCTTGTTGCCGTACGGCACGCGGGCGGTGTCGCCCAGATAGAAGGTGCTCGTCGCCGGCAGGCGCCGGCGGATGGCGGCGAGCACGGTGAGCCCGCCGACGCCCGAGTCGAAGACTGCGATGCCGCGCGCCACCCGCTGCCTCCCGCGCCGCAGCGCGGCGACGCGGCGCAACGAATCACGGGACGACGGGCAGATCCACCACCACGCGCGCGCTGCCTTCGGCGATCGTCGCAGCCGCGTCGGTCAGCTAGAAGAGCGTGACGCCGGCCGCGTCTCGGCCGACCGCCCCGAGCGTGTAGGCGCCGAGCGTAAGGCCCGGGACCCGCGCCAGTCCATCGTTGCAGGCGCGATCGAGCTCGGCGACCAGCCCCGCGGCGTTTCGCAGCGAGAGGTGCACGCGGTCGACGCGCGCGATCGGACAGCTGCCCTGCCCCGCGAAGGTCCAGACGATCTCGAGGGCGTTGCCCTGCGAGACGAGCGCGGCGACCTCCTCGAGCTCGCCTTCCGCCGGGACGACCGTCGAGCCGTTCGCGACGAAGGCCGCGCCGCCCGCGGCGTTGAGCCCCGTGAGCGCCCAGGTGATCGCGCCCGCGGGGAGCCCTTCGATGGCCGCGCCCTCGATCGCGCCGGCCGGCGCGCAGGCCACCGTCTCGTCGAGGCCCGGCAGCACGATGCGCACCAGATCGACGCCCGCCTCGGCGCACCCGAGCCCGTCGAACGTCCAGACGAAATTCAGGACGCCCGTCGCGCCGGTCCCGCCCGCGGTCAGATCGACCGCGCGGCGCTCATCCGTGGCGCCCATGACGACCGCGCCCGCGCCCTCGTACAGCACGGCGCCCTCCGCGCTGCGGGCCTGCAGCACCCACTCGTACCTTCCGGGGATCAGGTCCGGCACGACGAGCTCGGTCCCGGCCAGCGGGCAGGCCGAGCGATCGTCGACGACCACTCCGCCGTTCGACGAGCTGACGAGCACGGTCAGCTCTGCCACCTCGGGCGCCTCGTCGCAGGTCCGACCGTCGAGCGTCACGGTCAAGCGGAGATCCGAGAGCACGAGCGCGCCCCCGTCGCCGATCTCCCGAACACCCCCGGGACCCTGTTCGCCTTCGATGACGCAGCCACCGAGCGCGGCGAGGAGCGGGAGCAGCGCGGCGAGGAGCGGGAGCAGCAGGCAGGAGCGACGCATCACGGCCTCTCGTGGGCAGCGAGGTGAACCAGGAACTCGTTCTCTCCGCCGTAGATCTCGACCTCGTCGCCCTCGAACCAGTCGTACTGACCGCCCCGCCCCTCGAGATCGAGCAGGTAGGTGCCGGCCGGGAGGTCGGTGATCACGACCGAGCCGTCGAGGCAGTCGGAGGTGACGCGCTCGTAGAGCGTCTCGTCGAACTCGGGGTCATACGCCTCGAGCGTCACGACCACCGTGTGCACGCCGACGTCGGCGCAGGAGAGGCCCTGGAAGTCCCAGGCGACCGTCACGTCGGCCTCGGAGCCCTTGATGACGCAGCCGCCGAGGGCGACGAGCGCGGGGAGCAGGAGCAGGAGCAGCTTGCGCATCTGGGGGCGACCTCCGGCGCGATCGACGGCGCCACTGGCGGCAGGGACGATCGCCCGGCGCGCCGATTCACGCGGCCGGAAGGGAAGCGCGGCCCAGCGGTCCTCGCAAGCCCCCGTGATCGTTGCCCCTTCCCGGGCTCCGTGCTAGGCGCAGCGGCTCCATGCCCATTGCCCTGACAGCGGCCGGTATCGACTACGTCGACGCGATCAAGGCCGGCGGCCCCGTCGGCATCTGCGTCCTGCTGATCCTGCTCTCCGCCTCGGCGGCGAGCTGGGGGATCATCGTCCGCAAGACCCTCCAGCTGCGGACCGCGCGGATGCAGACGCTGACGTTCCTCGAGGCCTTCTGGCAGAGCAAGCGGCTCGACGAGATCTACCAGCGCGCCGACGCGCTCAAGGAGTCGCCCGTCAGCCAGGTCTTCCGCGCCGGCTACGTGGAGCTCGCGAAGCTGACCGGCGGCGCGCAGGACGCGAAGGTCGACGGGGACGGCCTCGACAACATCGAGCGGGCGCTGCGCCGGGCCGCGACGAGCGAGCTGACGCACCTCGAGGCGCAGGTGAGCTTTCTGGGCACGACGGCAGCCGCCGCGCCGTTCGTGGGCCTCTTCGGCACCGTGTGGGGCATCATGCGGGCCTTCAACGAGATCTACGCGGCCGGCAACGCGAACCTCGCGACCGTCGCCAAGCCGATCTCCGAGGCGCTGATCGCGACCGCGGTCGGCCTCTTCGCGGCGATCCCGGCGGTCGTCGCGTTCAACTACTTCGTCTCCAAGATCAAGGTCCTCGACAGCGAGATGCATAACTTCGCGTCGGACTTCCTCAACATCATCAAGCGCCACTTCGTGCGCTGAAGGAGGGCGCTTTGGGCTTCTCCTCCGGCGGCCGCAGCGGCCTCTCCGAGATCAACGTCACGCCGCTCGTCGACGTGATGCTCGTGCTGCTGATCATCTTCATGGTCACCGCGCCGATGATCCAGCAGGGCGTGAAGGTCGATCTGCCGGAGGCGAAGGCAGCGCCCATCGAGGAGGCGCAGAAGAAGCTCGTCCTGACCGCGAAGCTCGATCAGACCGTCTGGATCGGCGACGCGCAGGTGCCGCTCGCGGAGCTCGAAGAGAAGCTCCGCGCGAACCCCAAGGCGCAGGCCGACAAGGAGATCTACCTGCACGCCGACAAGGCGCTGCCCTACGGGTTCGTGGTCGAGATCATGGCCGCCGTGCAGCGCGCGGGGGTGCCGACGATGGGGATGATCACGGACCCGATCGAGCGGACCGCGGAACCCGCGCCCGCGCCCGGGGGTCGCTGAGGCGTGGCGCTCCCCTTCCCGACCTCGCTCGCCGGCCGCCCGCAGCCGTTCACGTGGGCGTGGGGCGCGGCGTCGGCTTCCACGTGGTGCTCGTCGTGACCGCGGTGCTCCTGTCGCTCTGGCAGCCGCCACGCGTCGAGTCCGGCCAGAAGCCGATCGCCGCGAAGCTCGTCCGCCTGGGCAAACCTCGCGACGCAAAGCTGCTCCCCCGCAAGGAGGCCTCGCCGCCGCCCTCCGCGCCGCCGCCGAGCAAGGCGACGCCCTCGGCTGCTGCGAAGCCCACCGCGCCCTCGGCCGCCGCGGCGCCCGCGCCCTCGGCCGCCCCACCCGCCGCCGACGAGCGCAGGACGAAGCTCGACGACATCATGAAGAAGTTCAAAGCGACCGCCGCGGTCGCCGGCGACGCGGAGCCCGAGGGCCAGCTCGACGGCGATCCGGACGGCGACACCGCGAAGGCCGAAGAGGGCGAGCGGTACCTCGCGCTGGTGAAGAAGCGCGTCGACGACGCCTACGAGGTCCCGAGCACGATCTCGGAGGCCGATCGCGTCTCGCTGCGCGCCGTCGTGCGGATCGTCGTGAAGCGCAACGGGGAGATCGCGAAGGCCGACGTCATCACGCCGTCGGGCAACGGCAGCTTCGACAGCGCGCTGATCGGCGCGCTCCAGCGCGTGCGGATGCTCCCGCCGCCGCCGGACCACCTCGCCCCGGCGCTCGCCACCGAGGGCATCGATCTGGTCTTCCGCGCCGCCGGCCGTTGACAGCCCGCAGGGGAAGAACGCTCGCGCCTCCGTGGTAGAAGCGGCGACTTCCCCGCTGCCTCTGGAGGCTCCGCACGTGCGCATCCGCACCGCCGCTCTGCTCCTGACCTGCCTCACGCCGCTCTGGGCGCTGGCGGAGCGCCCGGTCCTCGAGATCTCCAACCCGACCTTCCGGCCGCTCCCGCTCGCGATCGCCGCGCCGCTCGGTGACGGCACCGCCGGCGGGGAGCTCGAGGAGACGATCGCCTTTGATCTGCTCGTCTCGGGGCTCTTCGACATCGTGCCGCGCAAGGGGCACCTGGCGGATCCGAAGGAGCCGGCCGAGCTCGCGAAGATCGCGTGGAGCCGCTGGAGCGACGTCGGCGCGGACGCGCTCGTGAAGATCGAGACCATCGACGGAGAGGCGACGCTGCGCCTCTTCGACATCGCCACGCGCCAGCTCGAGGTGGAGAAGAAGGGGTCGTCGAAGAAGGCGGACTTGCGCAGGCTCGGCCACGCCTTCGCCGACGCGCTCGTGCAGCACTACACGCGGGAGCCGGGCGCGTTCTCGACGCGCATCGCGTACGTCCGCAAGGCGAAGGGCGCAAAGGAGATCTGGGCGTCCGACTACGACGGACGCAATGCGGCCCCCGTCACCGAGCGCGGCGGCATCGCGATGCTGCCCTCCTTCACGCCCGACGGCGGCCGGCTCGCGTTCACCTACTACCGCCGGACCGCGTCGTACCCGAACGGCCACCCGGAGCTCTGGGTCGCAGACCTCGGTGGCGGCAAGCTGACGCCGCTGATGGCGAGGGGGGATCTCAACACCGGCGCCTCCTACTGCCGCGACGGCTCGCGGGTCGCGTGGACGATGTCGGAGGAGGGCAACACCGAGATCTGGGTGATGAACGCGGACGGCTCCGGCCAGAAGCAGCTCACGCGAGAGCCCGGCATCGATGCCTCGCCGGTCTTCAGCCCGGACTGCCGACGCATCGCCTTCGTCAGCGATCGCGGCGGGACCCCGCAGCTCTACCTGATGAGCGCCGACGGCACGGGGGTCGAGCGGCTCACGCGGCTCGGCAACTACAACCAGACGCCCGCGTGGTCGCCGCGCGGTGAGCTGATCGCGTTCACCGCACGCGACGAGCGGCTCGTCTTCGACGTCTTCACGATCGACGTCGCGACGCGCGAGGTGAAGCGCGTGACCCAGGACCAGGGCAACAACGAGCACCCGTCGTGGGCGCCCAACGGCCGGCTGCTGATCTTCTCTTCGACGCGCGAGGGCAAAGGCGGGCTCTTCGTGTCGAGCCCGGACGGCGACGTGCAGCGACGCGTGTCGCCGGCGGACGGCGCCGAGTACACGGCGCCTGCCTGGGGCCCGTTCCCCCGGCGATGAGCGCGCGCTTCGCGGCGATCGACGTCGGGACGAACTCGGTGCTGCTGCTCGTCGTCGAGCGGCAGCCGGACGGCTCGCTGCTCGCGCTGGACGAGCGGCTGGAGATCACGCGACTCGGGCGCGGCGTGGACGCGACGCGCCTGCTCGCGGACGATCGCATCGAGGCGACCGTCGCGGCGCTGCAGCACTTCTCAGCTGCGGCGCGGGCGCACGGCGTGGAGCGGCTCTGGGTGACCGCGACGAGCGCGGCGCGGGACGCGACGAACGGCGCCCGGTTCTTCGCGCGCGCGAAGGCGGCGGCGGGCGTCGACGTCGAGGTGCTCTCGGGCGATGACGAGGCGCTCTACTCGTTCGAAGCGGCCGTCCGGGAGCTGCCGGGCGACGGACCGCGCGCGGTCGTCGACATCGGCGGCGGCTCGACGGAGCTCGTCTACGGCGCGGGCGGTCGCGTCGACTTCCGGCGCTCGTTCGACGTGGGCGCGGTGCGCCTCACCGAGCGGCTGCTGCACGGAGATCCACCGACACCTGCGGAGCTGCTCGCGCTGCGGGCGCGCCTCACCGAGACCTTCTCGGAGGTGCCGCCGCCGCCGGCGGGGCTCACGCTCGTCGGCGTGGCGGGCACCGTGACGACGCTCTGCGCGATCGAGCTCGGGCTCGACGGCTACGACGGCCGGCTCGTACAGGGCCGGCTCCTGACCCGGACAGCGCTGCGGGCGCTCGCCGATCGACTCGCGGCCCTGCCCCTCGCCGAGCGGCGACGCGTGAAGGGGCTGCCGCCGCAGCGCGCCGACACGATCCTCGCCGGGGCGGAGATCCTCGACGCGGTGCTCGCGCGGCTCGACCTCGACCGCCTCCTCGTGAGCGACCGGGGGCTGCGCTGGGGCCTCCTGTGGCGCCGGGCCGGGGCGTAGCGCGTGTCCCTCCCGGAGCAGCTCTTCTCGATCGCCGCGTGGCCCTACGACCTGATGACGAGCCACCCGGCGTGGCGGGCGCACGCCGCGGACATGGCGGCACACCTGCCCGATCCGCGCCCGGAGCGTCCGCGCGTCGTGCTCGATCTCGGCTGCGGGCCCGGCGTCTCGGCGCTCGCGATCGCCCGGCGACATCCGGCCGACACGGTGATCGGCCTCGACGTCGCGCCGCCGATGATCCGCCGGGCGGTCGCGCACGATCCCGGCGGCCGCTGCGGCTGGCTGGTGGGCTCGGCGCTCGACCTGCCGATCCGCGACGGCGCGATCGACGCGGTGACGGGTCACTCGTTCCTCTATCTCCTCCCCGATCGCGGCCGCGCGCTCGCCGAGATCGTCCGCGTGCTCCGGCCGGGCGGGCGCGTCGCGCTGCTCGAGCCGCGCCGGCAATCGGTCCGGGAGGCCACGCGCTCCGTCCGGCAGGCGCTCACGGCGCTGGGGCCGCACCTGGCGTTCACCCTCGGCGCGTGGCGGGTCGCCGCGCGGGCGAGCGGCGCGTTCGACGACGACGCCCTGCGGCAGACGCTCGAGGCGGCCGGCCTGCACGTCCTCACGCTGCAGCGTACGCTGCTGGACATGGGCCTCGTCGTCGCAGCCGAGAAGCGCGCGTGAGCGGCCGGCTCTCCGTGCGCACCGCGTGGATGATGCTGGCCGTCCTGACCGGCATCAACCTGCTCAATTACCTGGATCGTTACGTCATCGCGGGCGTGCTGCCGCTCGTGCAGCAGGAATTCGGCCGCAACGACACGCAGATGGGCGTCGTGAGCTCGAGCTTCCTGCTCGTCTACTCGATCGCCTCGCCCTTCACCGGCTGGCTCGGGGATCGCTTCCCGCGCAAGTGGTTCGTCGCGGGCGGTGTGCTCATCTGGTCCGCGGCGACGCTCTGGAGCGGCCGGGCGCAGACCTTCCCCGAGCTCCTCGCCGCGCGCGCGCTGATCGGGATCGGCGAGGCGGGCTACGCCGCGATGGCGCCGAGCCTCATCTCGGACCTCTTCGATGTGTCGCGCCGTGGACGCATGCTCTCGCTCTTCTACGCGGCGCTGCCGGTCGGCACCGCGCTCGGGTTCGGGATCGGCGGCTGGGTCGGCGAGCACCACGGCTGGCGGACGGCCTTCCTCGTCGCGGGCGCGCCGGGGATCGTGCTGGGCCTGCTCGCGCTGCTCATGCCCGAACCGCCGCGCGGCGGCCACGATCCGGGGCCCCCGGGCGAGCCCGCCTCGCCGCTTCAAATTGCGCGGACGCTCCTGAAGACGCGCAGCTACCTCGTGAACACGGCCGGCGCGACGGCGATGACGTTCGCGATGGGCGGGCTCGGCGCGTGGATGCCTGCGTTCCTGCACCGCGAGCGGGGCGTGCCGCTCGATCGAGCCGGGATCACGTTCGGCGCGATCCTGATCGTCGCGGGCTTCATCGGCACGCTGCTCGGCGGCTGGGTCGGCGACAAGCTCGCGGCCAGGCACGCCGGCGGCTACTTCCTCTCCGCGGGCGGCGGACTCCTGCTCGGCGTGCCCGGCGCGATCATCGGCGCGACGGCCCACTCGCCGTCGCTCTACTGGCCGGCGATGTTCGTCGCGCTCTTCTTCCTGTTCTTCAACACCGGCCCGCTCAACGCCGCGATGGTCAACGTGGTCCCGCCGACGATGCGCGCCTCGGCCGTCGCGGTGAACGTGCTCTGCATCCACCTGCTCGGTGACGCGCTCTCTCCGACCGTGATCGGCTGGATCAGCGACCGCTCGACGCTCGGCGACGCCGTGCTGCTGCTCGGCGGCGTCTTCGGGATCGCCGGCGTGATCCTGCTGGCCGGCAGCGGCGTGCTCAAGCGGGACATGGAGTGGATCGCCGCGGGCAAACAGCCCTCGGAGCGCTGACCCGCGGCTCGGTGCACGATCGATTTGAGGTGGCGACGTTCGACGCAACGCTTCCCTCTGCTGGCGCCGTCCTGCAGGTTATCGCCGGCACGTCGCCCCCGGCCGCGGAGAGCGCCTGATCGACCGCGGCCGGACACTGGCCGGTCGAGAAGAGCGAGCACTCGTCTGCCGCCGACCCCCGGTCGGCGTTGCACTCGACGATCTTGTCGCAGAGCGCCCCCATGAACCCGCAGAGCGACCTCGCGAGTCCGGTGCCCGGGCCCCCTCCGCCGGTCGTCAGGACCGGGCCGCCGGCCACGCCGCCGCCCCCGACCGACGAGCTGCGTGCGACCCCGCCGGACAGAGATGGATTCGAGAGTTCACCGTCGCCGTGCAGGGCAACTCCGCCGCCGCCCGCGATCGCGGGGCTCCCGACGCCTTGCACGGGCAGGTCGCCCCCATCGGCGAGGCTGTTGCCCAGATCCCGCAGGGGACCCGCGATCGGCCCGCCGAGTGCGAGTCCCCGCGCGTCGTCGTCCGATCGCGCGCTCGCGGACCGGAGCCCGCCGACCTTCGGCACGACCCCTCGTGCGATCAGCATCGCCGAGCCTCTGGTGAGCGCCTCGTGCCGGGGATCCGATTCCTCCGGCCCGCAGGCCGCGAGCCCCCCGTCAGCGCGGCGACGAGCACGGCCGAAACGATTGCGCGCTTGCGCATACATTGCCTCCTGGCCCGGTCGAGCAGGTGAGCCCTGCCGTGGGGCCGCCTCCTGCGGGCAGCGCGAAGGAGAGACCGGTCGTGCCGGCGGTGGAGGTGGCCTTCTCCGGTGGGCTGCCACCGGCCTCCTCGGCGGCTGCGAGACACGGAGCCAGGATCATGCAGAAGACAAGCAGAGACCTGGACATCGGGGACTCCTCCACGATCTTGTGACGTTGCCATCCGTCAGCCGTACGGCTGCGCCCTCGCTGCACGCGCTTCCCGATCAGCGCCCGCAGTCCTCGTCGCACGGACAGGCCGCGTCTGGTTCAGCGGCGGAGCGTGGGTCGCACACACCCTGTTCGAGGTCGCACGCGCAGTTGCAGTTCGGAACAGCGGCCCCCCCCTCGTCTACACTCCCGCCATGCGCGTCCTCGTCCTCAACTGCGGCAGCTCCTCCGTGAAGGTGGACCTCCTCGACGCCTCGACCGGCGCCCGCGTCCGCGCCGGAAGAGTGGAGCGCGTAGGCACGCAGGCCTGCGCGTACCGCGTCGGCGCAGGCGAGCCGACGGCGCTCCCCGGCGCAGACCACGCGGCCGCCCTCTCCGCGCTCCTCCCTGCCATCGTCGAGGGCGCGCCTCCGGCCGCGGTCGCGCACCGGGTGGTCCACGGCGGCGAGCGCTTCTCCGCGCCCACGCGGATCGACGACGAGGTGGAGCGGGCGATCGAGGCGCTGATCCCGCTCGCGCCCCTGCATAACCCCGCGAACCTCGCCGGCATCCGTGCAGCGCGGGCCGCCTTCCAGGTGCCGCACGTCGCCGTCTTCGACACCGCCTTCCACGCGACGCTCCCGCGCCGCGCTCGCGCCTACGCGCTCCCCGCAGAGCTGGTCGAGCGTCACGGGCTGCGCCGCTACGGCTTCCACGGGCCGAGCCACGCCTGGGTCGCGGACCGCGCCGCGGCGCACCTCGGCGAGGATCTCCGGGACCTCCGCGTCATCACCTGCCACCTCGGGAACGGGGCCAGCGTCACCGCGATCGAACACGGCCGGAGCGTCGAGACCAGCATGGGCATGACGCCGCTGGAGGGGCTCGTGATGGGGACCCGCGCCGGCGACGTCGATCCCGGCGTGCTCGTGACGTTGATGCGTCGGGAGGGGATCGGGCCGGACGAGCTCGACAAGCTGCTCAACGAGCGGTCCGGCCTCGCGGGGCTCTCGGGGATCGGCAACGACCTGCGGGACATCGAGGCCCGCGCCGCGGCGGGCGACGAGCGGTGCCGGTTGGCGTTGGAGGTCTTCACCCACCGCATCCGCAAATACATCGGCGCGTACGCCGCGGTGATGGGTGGCGTGGAGCTGATCGTCTTCACCGGCGGGATCGGGGAGAACAGCGCGCAGGTCCGGCACGGCGTCGCCCAGCGGCTCGGCTTCCTCGGGGCGCGCCTGGACGAAGAGAAGAACCGCGAGGCGCGCGTCAGCCTGGAGAAGCCCTGCGTGGTGATCTCCGAGCCCCACGGCCGGACCCGGATCGCCGTCGTCGCGACCGACGAGGCCCACGCCCTCGCTCGAGAGACCGCCCAGCTCGTCGGCGACCTCGACCGGGTCGGCACCGGTCCCGCGATCCCCGTGGCGGTCTCCGCGCGGCACGTGCACCTGACGCAGGAGGCCGTCGAGCGCCTGTTCGGGACGGGCCACCACCTCACCCCGCTCAAGCCGCTGAGCCAGCCGGGCCAGTTCGCGGCCGTGGAGACGGTGACCGTGGTCGGCCCCAAGCGACGCATCGAGGGCGTCCGGGTCCTCGGCCCGGTGCGGCCGAAGTGTCAGGTGGAGGTCTCGCGCACCGACGAATTCGCGCTCGGCGTCGACGCGCCGGTCCGCGACTCCGGCGACGTCGCGAACACGCCGGGCGTCACGCTGGTCGGCCCTGCCGGCGCGCTGACGCTGGAGGGCGGGCTGATCTGCGCCCGCCGACACATCCACATGACGCCCGCGGACGCGGCGCGCCTCGGGGTCTCCGACCGCGACGTGGTGGAGATCGCGCTCGACACGGCGGGGCGGGATCTCGTGTTCGGAGATGTCCTCGTCCGCGTCAGCGCGGAGGCCGCGCTCGAGCTTCACCTCGACACGGACGAGGCCAACGCCGCCGAGCTGCAGCCCGGCACGGCAGGCGTGCTGGAGCTCGCGGGCAGCGCGAGGCTGCGTCGGCGCTCGGTGAGCTTCGATCGCTGACGCTCCTCGCGGAAGAAGCCCTCCTCGTCGAGGGAATGCGTCTCCTCCCGAATCCCTGCCTCCCTCGCCACGTGCGCCGTCCGAGGGCCGCCGGCCCGGAGCACCTTCTCCACCGTCCGCGGCTTGCACGCCTCGACGTACCGCCTCTGCGCTCTCGTCCTGCCCCGCTCGTTCGGTCCCTCCGCTGCAACTCGGGGTGACAACTACGCTGACAGAGGGGGCCGCAGGGCTGACGTCGGTCGGAGGGCGAGCGAAGATGGCGCCCGCACCGGGGGACTCCGCCATGCCCGAGAAGCTCGCCCGCGCACTTCCGCCGCTGCCGATCGCCGTCGCCGCGCTGATCCTCGCCCTCCGCTGGGACGACCTCCCGACGCGCTGGCCCATCCACTGGAACGCTCGCGGCGCCGTCGACGGCTGGGCGACCGTCGCGCCGGCGGCCGTCTTCGGGCCCCTCGCGCTGGCGCTCGTCGTGGCGCTCGTCTTCGAGGTGATCTCGACCGCGCTCGTTCGGATCGGCCCGGTCGGAGATCCGCTCGCGCCGATCCGACGGGCGACCGCCCTGCTCGTCCGCCTCGTCGCGGCGGACGTGACCGCGCTGATCTCGCTGCTGGCCGTCACGCTCCCGCTCGGGCCGCACCTGCCGGTCCGCGCCGTCGTCGCGCTGATGCTCGGCGGCCTCGCGATGGCGCTGGGCATCGGCGTCCGCGCGCTCCGCCGTGCGACCGAGGAGATCCGGGCGGCCTCCCCCGACGCGCTGCCCGAGGGCTACAGCGCCCTCTACTACGCGAACCCCGACGACCCGCGCCTCTGGGTGCCCAAGCTCGCCGGGATGGGTACGACGCTCAACTTCGCGCGCCCGGCGGCGTTCTGGCTGCTCGCGCTCTTCCTCTCGCCGGTCGCGATCGCGCTCGTCGCCGTCTTCACGCTCGCGCCGTAGCGCCCGGTCGAGCCGGGCAGCGCCGCCGAGGCCCTCGCGGCGAGCGCGGACGCCACGTCTCTCCTTGCGGCGAAGCGGTCGTGCCCCCGCGCGTCAGGGCGCCGAGCGCGCCGGCCGCTTCGCGTCGTGCAGCTGCTTCGCGGGCACGCCCGGCAGGTTCTGCCAGGCCGCGTCGATCAGCGCGCCGAGTTGAAACCGGAGCTTCCGGCCCTCGGTCAGTGCTGCGCCCTGCGCGACGAGCGCGGCACGATCGAACGGCGCGTCCTTGCGCGCGAGCACGACGCGGTTGTCGCTCACCGAGGCCGTCAGCATCGCGAGGTGCGGGAAGACGGCGTGGAGGCTCGCGAGCATCTCGTGAAACACCGGGTTGTGCGGCGGCGCGGTCAGGTTTGCGGCGACGACGCCGCCGGGCGCGAGCCGGGCCGCGACGGCGCGGAAGAACTCGACCGTCGCGAGGTGCGGTGGGACGTCGTCCGAGCCGTACGCGTCGAGCAGGATGAGATCGTACGGCGCCCCGGCGCGCTCGACGAAGGCGCGGCCGTCCTCATACGCGACCTTCATCTTCGGATCCTCGGCGAACCCGAAGAAGCGGCGCGCGACCATGCCGACCGCGGGATCGATCTCGACGACGTCGATCGTGGCCTCCGGGTGGTGGAGCCGCAGCCAGCGCGGGATCGAGCCGCCGCCGAGCCCGATCATCAGGATCCGCGCCGGCTCCGGGCGCGCGGCCAGCGCCGCCATGCAGAGGCGCGTGTACTCGAACTCGAGGTGGCCTGGATCGTCCGGCCGCCCCGCGCTCTGCTGATCGCCGTCCCGCTCGAAGAGCAGGTAGCGCATCCCGCGCCCGTCCTCCTCCACCAGGAGCCCGCCGAACATGCCGGGCTGCTGGAACACCAGCCGCCGCCCGCCACGGGCGGTCGCGACCGCGGCGAC
>CAYHCR010000010.1:0-16161 GCA_964354895.1 uncultured Myxococcales bacterium
GAGGTCGCGCCCGTGCGGGCCGCCGCGCTCGCCCGCCGCCGCGCGCTCCGCCATGCCTCACTCGGCGATCGTCCGGCGGCCGAGGCGGCCTTTCGGCAGGCTGCGGCGCTCGATCCGGCCGATCTCGACTCGCTCCGCTCGGCCGTCGAGCTCTGCCGGCTCGCGGGCGATCCGGAGGGCGAGGCCGATCTGCTCGACGTGCTCTGCGCGCGCACGCCGGTCGGCGTCGCGCGGGCGCGGTGCGTGCTGCGCCTCGCGGAGCTCTTCGTGGGCCCGCTCGCCTCTCCCACGCGCGCTGAGCGGGCGCTGCAGCACGCGCTCGCTCTCGATCCCGGCAACGTCGCCGCAGAGGCGCTGCTCGACGCGCTCTACGAGCGGAGTGATCGCCACCTCGAGCTCGCCGCCCGGCTCGAGGCCCGCGCCGGCGTCGCGCCGGACGCCGACGCGGCGGTGCTGCTCTCGCGGGCGGTGGAGCCCCGCGCGGGCGCCGGCGATCTGGCCGGCGCGGCGGCCGCCGCCGGTCGGGCCGCGTCGATCCAGCCGCTCGATGCCGCGCTGCAGCTCGCCGCGGCCGATCGCGCGCGGCACGCCGGCGATCTCCCTGCGGAGCTGCTCTATCTCCAGCGGCGACTCTCGATCGGCGACGACCCGGCGCTCGAGGGGCGGCTCGGCGCGGCGCTGGAGCGCGCGGGCGACGCCGCCGGTCTCGCCGGGCTCGCGCTGCGGCGCGCGGAGCGGCTGCCAGCAGGGCTCCGCGCCGGGACGCTGCTCGAGGCGGCGCGCCGCTTCGGCGAAGCGGGCCAGGGTGTCGAGCGGCTCGCCGCGGAGCAGCGCGCGTTCGACGACGATCCGCGTGACGACGCCTCGTTCGCCGCCGTGCTGTCCCGCACGACCGATCCCGCGCGGCTCGACGGTGAGCTGCAGCGGCGGGCGGACGCCGTACCCGCCGAGGCCGGCGTCCTGCACCGACTCCGGGGCGAGGCGCTCTTCGCCGCCGGCCGACCGGCGGCGGCGCTCGAGGCATTCGAGGCGTCGCTCGCCGCAGCGCCCGACGATCCCGCCACCCTGGTGTCGGGCGCCGACGCGGCCGCCGAGCACGGGGAGGAGGCCCGCGCGTTCGCGTGGGACGAGCGGATCGTCGAGCTCGCTTCGCGCGGTGTCGCCGAGGCCGCCGCGCCCGCCGCGCGCGCCCGCTACCGTCGCGCGCTCGCGGCCGAGGCGTCGCAGGACCGCTCGGCGCGGGAGCGGCTCGAGACCGCGCTGCGCTCCGCCCCGGTCCACCCGCGGGCCGAAGAGGCGCGGGACTCGCTCGCGCGCCTGCTGGCCGCGGAGGGCGATCGCGGCGCGCTCGCAGCGCTGCGCCTCGACCGTGCCCGGCGCGCGATCGATCCGGCCGTCCGGCGAAGGCACCTGGAGGAGGCGGCCGAGATCGCGCCCGCCGGCGCCGAGCGGCTCGAGGCGCTCCGCGCGCTCGTCGCGCTCGCGCCCGAAGATGGACGCCTCTCCGATCGACTCCTGACCGCGCTCGGGGACGCCGGTCCGGCGGCGGTCGCCGAGCGCTGTGCGCTGCTCGAGACGCGCGCGGCACAGCTGTCCGGCCTCGACGCCGCGACGCGGTGGCTCGAGGCGGCGCGCTTCGCCGGCGAGCGGCTCGCGGATCCTGCGCGCGCGGCCCGCCTGCGCGCCGCGGCCCGGCAGGTCGCGCCGGACGAGCTGGTGGTGCTGCGCGCCTCGTTGCCCGATCTGCGGGCACCCGGCAGCGGCGCGGCGCTCGCGGCGGCGCTCCTGCGCCTGCTGGAGACGAGCGGCGACGCCGAGCGACCGGCACTGCTGCTCGAGCGCGCGCGCGCCCTGGAGGCGATCGGTGATCCCCGGGCGCTCGCCGCGTTCCGGACCGCGCTCGCCGCGGCGCCGCCCGGCCGTGAGGCGCTGGAGGCGGCGACCCGCGCCCGCCGGCTCGCGGAGCAGGCCGGCGATCCCCGGCTCGCCGCAGAGATGCTCGAGACGCTCGCTCGCCTCGAGCGCCAGCCTCGCCGCCGCGCAGGACTGCTCGCCGCCGCTGCGGCGCGGCTCGAGCTCGGCATCGGCGACGCGCTCGCCGCAGAGCAGCTGCTGGTGCGCGCCCACGGTGAGGCGCCGGAGGAGGCGGGCCCGTGCGCTGCGCTCGCCTCGCTCCTCGCGCGGACCGGCCGTCGCGTCGAGGCCGCGGCGTGGCTCGCGAAGGAGGCCGAGCGGATCACGGACCCCGGGCAGCGCGCCGAGCGACACCGCATCCGCGCCGAGTGGCTCGCCTCGCACGGCGACGGCTCGGCCGCGCGAGCGGCGTGGCGAGACGTCGTCGCCGCGCGCCCTGGCGACGTCTCGGCGTGGCGCGCGCTCGCTCGCGACGCCGCCGCCCGCGAGGATCGCGACGCGGAGCACGAGGCGATCGAGGCGCTCCTCGCGCAGCACCAGCCGCTCGCGCTCGACGAGTCGGCGGCGCTGCTGCGGCGGAACGCAGCGCTGCTCGCGGAGCGCGGCCGCGTCGCCGAGGCCGCCGAGGCCTGGGGCGCCCTCTTCGATCGGGATCCGGCCGATGACGAGCCGTGGAGCTTCCTGCGCACCCACCTCGCGGCGCGCAAGGCCTGGAGTGAGCTCGTCCGACGGATCGAGTCGCGCGACGCGGCGCTCGCGGGGCACGGCGATCGGGCCCGGGGAGAACGGCGGGACGCGCGGCTCGAGCTGGCGCGCATCCACGTCTTCGAGCTCGGCGACGCGGCGGCCGCAGAGCGCGCCTACCGCGCGGTGCTCGAGCTCGACCCCCGCAACCGGAGCGCGCTCGCGGCGCTCCGCGAGCTCGCCGAACGGGCGGGGGACAGCCGGCAGGTCGCCGCCGCGTTGGAGGGCGAGCTCGCCGCAGAGCCGCCGCCGCCGCCCGAGGCTGCCGCGGGCGCGTGGCTCAAGTTGGCGCGCCTGCGCGAGACACGCCTGGTCGACCCTGCGGGTGCTGCTGTGGCCTACGAGGCGGCCCTCCTCGCAGCGACCCAGAGCGCCCAGCCCGGCGTGCTCGCCGAGGCCGAGCGGGGCCTCGCGCGAAGTTGCCTCGCGGCCGGTCGACCTGCCGACGCGCTGCGCGCTGCCGAGGCGCGGCTGCAGGACCCGAAGGACGCGGCGGATCTCGATCTCCGGCGGCTCGCGCTCGACGCGGCGGACGCGGCCCACGAACCGGCGTCGGTCCGCGAGCACCTCGCTGCGGCGCTGGCGCTGGCGCCCGCGGACGAGGCGCTGCTCGCGCGCCTCGAGGGGCTCGCGCGCGAGGACGGCCCGATCGCGCTCGCCGCCGCGCTCGAGCGCCGCGCCACGCACGCCGCCGATCCCGCGCGCCGCGTCGAGGCGCTGCTGCGCCTCGCGGCGATCCGCGCGGACGATCTGGCGGACGACGAGGGCGCCGAGGCCGCTCTGCGCCGCGCCCTCGAGCTCGAGCCCGCGGGAGACGACGCCTTCGCCCGGCTCCGCGCGATGCTGGAGCGGGCCGGTCGGCACGCGGATCGGCTGGAGCTCCTCCGGCTGCGGGCCCGCAAAGCTTCCAAGCCGGCCGACCGCGCCCGCGCGTTGCTCGAGCAGGGAGAGCTGCTCCGCGGCCCGCTGCGGGACCCCCGCCGCGCGGCCGACGCCTTCGAGCGGGCGCTCGGCGTCGATCCGACGCTGCTCGGGGCGCTCGAGGTGCTCGTCGAGGTCCAGCTCGAGCTCGGCCGGGACGAGGCGGCGGAGCCGCTGCTGCGCCGCCTGCGCGAGCAGGGCGGCGGGAGCACCGGGCTCTTCTTCTGCACCTTCCGCCTCGGAGAGCTGCTCGAGCGTCGCGGCCGGTTCGAGGAGGCGCTGGAGCTGCTGCGCGACGCCGCGACACGCAATCCTTCCTTTCTGCCGGCCCACCACGCGTGCGCGCGCGTCGCCGAGAGCCTCGGCCACCCCGACGAGGCGCTCGCGAGCTGGCACGCGATGGTCGACGAGCTCGATCCGGGCGAGTTCGCCGAGCAGGCGGCCCAGGCGTGGCGCTCGATCGCCGACGTGCATCGCCGGCGCCAGCGGGACGACGAGGAGATCCGCGCGCTCGAGCAGGTCGCGGCGCTCGATCCGGACGATCGTGAGGTGAACGATCGCCTCGTCGCGCTGCTGACGGCCGCCGGCGTCTTCCGCGACGCCGAGCGCGCGCTCGTGCGCCTCGCTGCGAGGGGCACCGACGCCGAGCGGCTCGACGCGGCGATCCGTCTCGGCGAGCTGCGGCTGGATCGGCTCGCCGACATGGAGGGGGCGCTCGCCGCCCTCGAGCAGGCGCGCGCGCTGGATCCCGACGAGCCGCGGGCGCTGCGGCGCCTGCTGGAGATCTACGCGGGCGCCGGGCGAGCCGCAGAGCTGGTCGATGTCGCGGAGCGCCTCGAGGCCCGCGGCGAAGGAGCGCGGCTCGAGGAGCACCTGGTGCCGCTGGGACGGGCGCTGCGGACGCTCGGCGAGCCGGAGCGCGCCTTCGAGACGCTCTGGCGGGGCCTCGCGCTCTCGCCGAGCGACCTGCCGCTCGCCCACGAGCTGCGCGATCTCGGTCGCTCGCTCGGCCGGCTGCGCGAGTACGCGATCCTCGAGGAGCGGCTCGCGGACGAGGAGGCGGCCGGTCAGCCGGCGCACGCCGCGCAGCGGCTCCGCTCGCTCGCCGAGCTCGCGCGGGACGGGTTCCGCGACGCGCCCCGTGCGCTCGCGCTGCTGCGGAAGGCACAGTCGCTCGCGCCCGAGACCGAGGAGGATCGGCGTGTGACGCTCGCGCTCCTCGCGTCGTCATCCGACACCGCGGCAGAGGCGGTCGAGGGCTTCGCGCGGATCGTCATTGGGCAGCCGACCGACGCCTCCGCGATCCGCTCGCTCGCCGACGCCTGCGAGACGAGCGGCGACGGTGAGCGCGCGCGCTGGCTTCGCGCCCTCGCGGCGGGGCTCTCCCCCGGCGCGCTCTCGGGCCCGCCGGTGCCCGCGGACACCGGCGGCGCGCACGTCGGCGCAGAGCTGCGCGAACGGCTGCTCCCGATCGCGTCGCGACGGCCGCTCGCCCGCCTCCTGCGCGCGCTGGCGCCGGCGCTCGAGCCGCTCTTCCCGTCGGATCTCACGCGGCTCGGCGTGACGGCCGCCGATCGCGTCTCCCGGACGCACGCCCCCGGCGTCGCGGCGCGCGCGATGGCGCTGTCGAGCTGCCTCACCGATCGCGACCTCACCGTCTTTCTGGCCCCGGGCGGCGGCACCGACGCGATCGCCGAGAACACGCGCCCGCCCTCGCTCGTCGTCGGCCTCCGCGCGCTCACGGTGCTGCCGCCGGCGGGGCTCACCTTCCTGCTCGCGCGCGGCCTCGAGCTCGCCTCGAGCGGCTACGGCCTCGTCGGCAAGTTCCCTCCGCACGATCTGGCGATCCTCTGCGCGATCGCCTGCCGCTGGTTCGACCGGAGGATCGAGGTCCCCGGCCTGCAGGCGCCGAAGGTCGAGCCCTATCTGGCCGCGCTCGATCGCTTCGTCCCCGGCGAGCAGAAGGTCGCGCTCGCGCCGCTCGCCGCCGAGGCCTGCGCGGAGCTCGCCGGCTTCGATCCGCGCGCGATGGCGCTGGGCTTCCGCTGCGCCGCGAGCCGCATCGGCGCGCTCGTCACCGGCGATCCCGGCGCGGCGCTCGACACCCTCGTCCGGCTCGACCGTCGGTTCGCCGACGTGCCGGCGGACCGGCTCGATCGCGCGGCCGCCGTCGCCGGCAGTCCGGAGCTCACGGATCTGCTGCAGTTCGCCCTGCGCCAGGATCTCACCGCGCTGCGCGCCGCGGCCGGCCTGCTCTGACCGGTCGCGGCCTCCGGACCGATCGTCAGCGCCCGCGGCGACGCGTTCCGAGCAGCAGCCCGAGCGCGAGCAGCGCCAGCACCGTCGACGGTGCGCCCCTGCCCGAGGAGAGCCCGCAACCGCCCTCGTCGCCCCCGGCCGAGTCGCCGCCCCCATCGCTCGCCGGATGGCCGCCTCCACCGTCGCTGCCGCCCTCGCCCGGCTCGCCACCGGCGCCGCCGCCACCGCCGGCCTCGCAGAGCCCCGCGACGCAGCGCTGCTCCGCGCCGCAGTCGCCGTCCGTCGCGCAGATCGTCGCCGACGGGACGCAGTCGCCGAGCACGCAGCGCTCGCCCGTCCCGCAGCCCGTGTCCGTCGTGCAGCCGCCGCCCGCCTCCGAGCAGTAGCCGTCGCCGCCGCAGAGGAGCCCCTCGGGGCAGTGCGCGTCCGACGCGCAACGCGCCGCCGAGGCCTCACAGCTGCCGCCCACACACCGCCCGCTCTCGCCGCAGTCGAAGTCGCTCGTGCACTCGCGCGCGCTCTCGAGGCAGAGCCCGCCGACGCACGCGCGGCCCGCGCCGCACTCGGCCGAGATCGCGCAGGCCGTGAAGCCGCAGAGGCCCTCGGTGCAGACGCCGCCGCCGCAGTCCGTGTCCGTCTCGCACGGCGGCAGGTCGTAGCAGTGGTCGCTGAAGCAGGTCTCCGTCGCCGCGCAGTCGGCGGGCCTCGAGCAGCTCTGCAGCGCGCAGGCGCCGTCGCTGCACGTGCCGCCCGGACAGTCGGCGTCGGTCCCGCAGGAGAACAGCGTGCACTCCGACAGCACGCAGAGCTGTCCGGCCGGGCACGTCGCGTCCTCCACGCACGGAACGACGGGTGCGTCGCAGAAGCCCTCCGGCGTGCAGACGCGATCCAGGCCGCAGTCAACGTCGGTGCGGCACTCGACCTGGTAGCAGAAGCCGAAGTCCGTGGCGCAGCGCTGGTCGGCGCCGCAGTCGGCGTCCGTCATACACGGCGGCGCGTCACACCGGCCGTCGACGCAGAGGAGCCCCTCGCCGCACTCGACGTCGGTCGTGCAGTCGCGCGGCAGGCAGTCGCCGCTCTGCACGTCGCAGCTCTCCGTCGAGGCGCAGTCGGCGTCGGCGACGCACGGCGCGGCGCGGCAGTAGAAGAGGGACGGATCGCAGAGCTCGCCCGCGAGGCAGTCCACGTCGGTGACGCACTCCGGCACCTCGCAGCCGCCGAACAGGCAGCGCTGGTCGGCCGGGCAGTCGGCGTCCGCCGCGCACGCACACGCGGGCGCCATCGGCTGACAGGTCCCGAAGCAGGCCGCGTCCGGCGAACAGTCGGCGTCGGTCGCGCAGGCGACATCGCAGAAGCACTTGAGCGCGTCGTCGACGCAGCAGTCGCCGCTCCAGCCGGCGTCGTCGAACGTGCAGCTCTCCGCGCCCGAGCAGGCCGCGCCGGTCGCCCAGTTGTAGCAACCGGCCGCGGCCTGCGCCGAGGCCCCCGAGGAGATCGAGAGCAGGCAGAGGCCGACGAGACCGTGGACGAACGCGCGCATGTTCCCTCCCTCGCCGGACCGCAGGCGTGGACCGACAGGCTCGCGCGTCCGACCGGCGGGAGGCAACGCCCCGCGTTGCCCGGTGAAGGCGCGGCGACTACGGTGGCGCCGATGCGACGCGTCTCCCCGCTCCTCTTCGCGCTCGCGGCCTGCGGCTCTGCTGCGGAGCCGCCGCCCGGCGAGCTCGTCGGTGTCTTCGCCGTGACCGCGACGCGGGATCCGACGGCGACGGGCTCCTGCGCCTTCGGCAGCGTGCCCGAGGAGCTCGCGTTCGAGGCGACGCTCTCGTGGGATCCGTCCGTGCGGACGGCGGCCGGGCTCTCCGCGTGGATGCAGACCGACGGCATCACGCGCCCCGGCACGCTCGATGGCACGCTCGTGAAGGTCCGCGCCCCGACGCCACGGCCGGACGATCCGGCGCCGTCCGTGCCGCGCACGCTACGCTCCTGCGGGCGCTGCGAGCTGCGGTTCGTCGAGTGGATCGAGGCGACGCTCTGGGCGACCGTGCCGGGCAGCTGTGCGGCGATCCCCGACGTGCAGCCCTGCACGGGTTCGCGCTGCCCGGTCGCGCCGCTCGACGCGGACGATCGGCTGGTGCCGGACGCCGTCGGCGCCCTCTGCGGGACGCTGCGCGAAGAGGTGACCGCGGGCTCGTCCCCGTGCACGTGCTCGACGTCCGACGGCGAGATGGAGCTGCAGAGCTGTTCGATCGTCTATCGGCTCGAGGGCCGGCGGAGGTAGTCGTGGACCGGTGCGCCATCGTCCTGCTCTCCGGCGGGCTCGACTCCACGACGTGCCTCGCGATCGCGACGCGGCGGGAGCGCCTGCAGGCGCACTGCGTCTCGTTCGACTACGGCCAGCGGCACCGCTACGAGCTCGACGCCGCCCGCGAGGCGGCCGTCGCCTTCGGCGCCGCGTCTCATCGCGTGGTCCGGCTCGATCCGCAGGCGTTCGCGGGGAGCGCGCTGACCGACGCCGCGGTCGCCGTGCCCAAGGATCGGAGCGACGCCGAGATCGGGGACGGCGTCCCCGCGACCTACGTGCCTGCCCGCAACACGGTCTTCCTCGCCTACGCGCTCGCGCTCTCCGAGGTGCTCCACGCCGAGGCGATCTACGTCGGGGTCAACGCGCTCGATTCGTCAGGCTACCCCGACTGCCGCCCGGCGTTCATCGAGGCGTTTCAGCGCCTCGCGCACGTCGCGACCGCCGCCGGCGTGGGGGGGCGCGGCGTCCGGATCGAGGCGCCGCTGCTCGCCCTCGGCAAGGCGGAGATCGTCGCGCTCGGCGCAGGCCTCGGCGTCGACTACAGCCGGACGCACTCCTGCTACGACCCCGGCCCGGACGGAGGCGCGTGCGCTCGGTGTGACGCGTGCCGACTGCGCGCGGCCGGCTTCGCGAAGGCGAACCTCCCGGATCCGACGCGCTACGCGCGTTGACCGACCCGGATCGCCCGGCTACTTTCGACCGGATCACGACCGGGAGGCAGACGAGTGGCGGAGCGGATCCAGCGACAGTTCGGCGGACGGACCTCGAAGGAGATCTACGACAAGCTCCTCGTGAAGCTGCAGGACGTCGCCGCGCGCTACTCGCTCAAGGTCGACACCGAGCCCGGGCGCCACCGCGGGCGCGTCCACCGGACCGGCGTCGACGTCCGCTTCGGCATCGAGGGTGACAAGCTCGACGTCAGCTTGGACTTCTCGTTCATCGTGCCGGGCACGATCCGCGCGCGCGTGACGGACGAGCTCGCACAGCGCCTCGACAAGCTCTTCGACGAGCAGCCGGCCTGACGCGCGCGGGCCCCGCCGCAGGGGCCGCGCGGCGAAAGCTCTGCCGGACGCGGAGGCGCTCGGACCGAGGCTCAGGGACCGAGTCGGATCCACCACGTCGAGCCGCCGCCCTCGCGTGGCTCCCACGCCAGCGTGCCTCCGTGCGCCTCGACCAGCCCTCGCGCGACCGCGAGGTCGAGCCCGGCTCGCCGTCGCTCGGCCGCGCCCGGCGCCCGCTCGACGCGCGGCCCCTCGTCGGCTCCCGCAGGCCCGCGATCCGAGATCGTGAGCTCGAGGCCGTCTCCCGCCGCGCGCGCGGCGAGCTCCACGACGCTGCCCGCAGGCGCCTGCGCGACCGCGCGCTCCAGCAGCGTTCGCAGGAGTTGCAGCAGCCGGTCCCGATCCGCGTGGAGCGGCGAGGTCGCTTCGATCCGCGTCACGAGCGAGATCCCGGCGTTCGCCGCCCGCTCCCGCTCCTGCTCCACCAGCTCGTGCAGCAGCGCGCCCACCTCGACGTCCGCGCGCACCAGGCGGAGCTGGCCGGCGTCAAGCGCCGCCACGTCGAGCAGGTCTGCGACGATCCGGTTCAGCTGCGCAGCAGCTCGTCGGAGGCCGGCGACCAGCCGCGCCGGGCGATCGGTCCCCTGCACGGTCTGTTCGAGCAGCTCTGCGTTCAGCGTGACGACGCCGAGCGGATTGCGCAGGTCGTGCGAGGCGAGGGAGAGGAGCTCCGCCTGCGACGCGGCCGACGCGCGCGCCGCCGCGAGGTGCTCCCCGGCGGCGACCTCGGCCGTCACGTCACGGAACAGTTCGATCACGCCGAGGAGCTGGCCCTCCACGTCGCGCAGCGCGTTCGCCTCGACGTGCAGCACGCGCTCCTCTCCCGCGACGTGACGCGCCCGAACGCGCACGCGCACCGGCGGCGCCTCCTCGCCCGAGAGCAGGCGCGCCGACGGCCTCGACCGCGGTGGATCCTCGAGCGCCCGTGGCTCGAGGGCGCCGAACGCGGAGGCGAGATCGAGGTCGCAGAGCGGGCGATCGGGCGCGATCCCCAGCAACCGCCGCGCCTCGGCGTTCAGCAGGAGCGGCCGCGCGTCGGGCGCCAGCAGGAGCAGGCCGACCGGCGCGCCCTCCATCGCCGCTGCGAGCAGCGGGAGCGGGAGCGTCGAGATCACGCCGGGCCGCCGCCGTTCCCCTGCGCCGCGAGGCTGCTGCGGAGCTGTACGAGCTCGGCGATGATGCTCACGGCGATCTCCTCCGGTGTGCGGGCGCCGATCGGCAGCCCCATCGGCGAGCGGAGCGCGAGCAACTCCGCCTCCGCGACGCCCCGTGCCGCGAGCCGCTCCCGCGCGACGAGCGCCTTGCGCGCCGAGCCGATCAACCCGAGCCAGCGGCGCGGCTTGCCCGCGAGGCCGAGCGCCGTCTCGACGTCGAGCGCGTGGTCGTGGGTGAGGATCGCGTAACAGGCGCGAGGATCGCCGGCGTGGCGGCGCGCGAAGGCGGCCGGATCTTCGAGCACCCGCTGCGCGCGAGGGAAGCGTTGCGGGTCGAGCCACTCCTCGCGCTCGTCGACCACCGTGACGGCGAACGCGACCTCGACCGCCAGCGCCGCGAGCGGCCGCGCGACGTGGCCGGCGCCGAACACGTAGAGCGGCGCCGGCGGCTCGATCGTCTCCAGGAAGACCGTCATGCTCCCCCCGCAACACATCCCCAGGTCCCGCACGAGGTTCAGCTCGAGGAGCCGCGTGCCGCCCGTCGCGAGCAACCGCGCCGCCTCCTCCTGCACCCGCCGCTCGAACGCGCCGCCGCCGACCGTGCCGTGGGCCATGCCCGCGCCGAGGCACGCCATTCGAGCGCCCGGGCGCTGCGGGGCCGAGCCCGACGCGCCGACCACCGTGCAGAGCACGAAGCGGCGGCCGGCGCCGACGAGCGCCGCGAGCGCGTCGAAGGAGGGCGTCGTCATCGGGCGGGGATCGGGCGCGGGGTCACTCGACCTTCGGCTCCTCAGGCTTCGGCGCGTCCTCCATCACCGCGCCGTAGTCATCGCCCATGAAGCCCGGCGCCTTTCGGACGCCCGCCTTCACGTTCTCCTGCGCCGCGAGCAGCTTCGCCTTCGCCTCCTTGCGCAGCTCTTTCTCGGGCGCGATCTTCACCGCCGCTTCGTACAGCGGCACCGCGTCGCGGTAGTCGATCTGGGTGGCGACGTCGCCGGCGGCGATGCGGAACTTGTAGAGCGCGCCGTCGCGACCCCAGCTCTTGCCCTTGGGCCCGACGATCACGGCCTTCTCGTCGAGCCGCTCGAGGTTGCCGATCGCCAGCCGCAGGCGCGCGAGCGCCTCGCCAGGCTTGCCGTCGCGGGCGAGATCCTCCGCTTCGATCCAGAGCTCGAGCGGGGCCGGCCCCGCGGGCGCCTTCTCGGCGGCCTTCGACTTCGCGGCCGCGGAGAGGGGGAGCAGGGCGAGCGCGAGCAGCAGCAACCAACGGGACGGACGCATGCGACAAACCCTCCGAAGGGCCGGCACGATACCGCAGCACCGGGGCGGCCGCTTGACCCGGCCGCCGGTTCGCCGTGTCATCCGAGGCGTGCGACGCCTCCCCGCTCCCGCTCTCCTCCTCGCGCTCGCGGCCTGCGACGACGCGCCCGTGCAGGTCATCCTCATCGACGCTCGCACGCCGATCGACGGGGCGGGCGGCGCTGGGGCAGGTGGCGTCGGCGGTCTCCCCGACACCGCCGACGCGGGCGCCGTGCCGTCCTTGCAGAACTGCATCCTGCCGGCGCGGGCGCTCTCGCTCGGACGCGGGCTGCCGGGCCTCGCGGCGGGCGGCGGGCGGCTCTACGTCGCGGCCGATGGCCAGCTCTTCGCCTTCGACGTGCTCGACGTCGCGGACTGCGCCCTTGCCACCGCTGCGGGCTTCGACGCGCCGGTCCTTCCGAGCGCCGCGCTCCCGCAGCTCGCCGCGACCGCGGACGGTCGCCTCGTCGTGCGGGACGGGCCCGACGTGAGGCTCTACGACCGGGCCGGCCGCGAGGAGCTGGTCTGCGCGCTCGATCCGACGAGCTCTCTGGCGGGCTTCGCCGACTTCAACGGCCACTACGTGCAGGGCGTCTCGGCGCTGGGGAAGGTGGAGCGCGTCGAGCTCAATCGCCTCTGCGTTCCGTCCGACGACGAGCTCACTCCGGCGCCGGCGCCCGGCGCCTACCTCGTGCAGTCGGCCGTCGACTTCCACCTGATCGTCGAGCCGTCGGTCGCGGGCGAACCGACCGTGGTGCGGTACGGCGGCGAGAACTACGAGCGGCTCGCGACCTACGCCGGTGCGGAGCCCGCGGGCGTGATCTGCGCGGGGCTCCCGGCGCCGGTGCTCTGCCACGCCTCCGATGTCTGCGTGCTCGACCCGTCCTGTTCCGCGGTGCGCCGCTTCAGCTTCGACGGCGTACCCAAGGGACGGCTCGATCTCGGCGGCCGCGGGCTGCAGGTGCTCGCCGTCGCTGCCGAGACGAACGAGGCCTACGGCTGGGCGCTCGCCGTCGAGAGCGGCGGAGCGCCGGCGCTCCTCCGCCTCGGAAAGTAGCGCAGGCAACGCGTCGGAGCCGAGGCGAAGGTCGCGTCGCTGCGACGCGACCCGCTAGAACGGGATGTCGTCGCCGCCGGAGCCAGGCGGGGGCTCGCCGTAGTCGGGCACCTCGCCGCCGCCGCCGCCGCCGCCTTCCGCAGGCGCGCCGCGTCCACGGCTGCCGCCACCGGCGCCACCACCACCGTAGCCACCACCGCCACCACCACCACCGCCGCCGCCACCAGCGCCGCCACCAGCGCCGCCGCCTTCGCCGCGGCCTCCGAGGAAGACGACCTCGCTGGCGACGACCTCGGTCGTCTGCCGCTTGCCGCCCTCCTTGTCCGTCCACTCACGCGTCTGCAGGCGCCCCTCGACATAGACCTGCCGACCTTTCTTGAGGTACTGCCCGCAAAGGTCCGCGAGCTTTCCCCAGACGACGATGCGGTGCCACTCGGTGCGCTCCTGCGGCCCGCCGGCCTTGTCCTTCCAGGTGTCCGTCGTGGCCATCGTGAAGTTCGCCACGGGCTGACCGTTCGTGATGAAGCGGACCTCCGGGTCCTTGCCGAGGTTGCCGACCAGGATCACCTTGTTGACGCTGCCCATCGCTCCGCCTTCCGAGTCGGGCGTATGACCCGCACGCCCCACCGCATCGGGCGCACGTCCCGCGCGCCCCACGTTCGTACCGTCGCGGCGCGCACCGAGCGCGTCGCCCACGATGAGCGGGATCTAGCACGGGGGTCCGACATTTCGGGACGGAGCAGGCGAAAACCCAGCGATCCCAGCCGCTTGCGATCAGCCGCCGCCCGGCAGGGAGGGCGCCGGAGCGCCCGGCTCCAGCGGGGCGGGGGCGGTCGGCGGCGTCGCGGCGGCGAGCGCCGCGAGCTGCTCCTGCAGCCGCTCCTCGAGGCTGCGGGCCCACCCTGCCAGATCCGCGTTCGGCTCGGCCCGGAGCCGCTTCGTCGCGTCGAAGATCGGGTGGGTCGGCGCCGGGGCGTCCGGCGCGCGCGGCCGCAGCCCGGGGATGGTCGGATCGGGCGGCGCGACGTGCAGCCCGCGCGCGAGCAGCTGCAGCGCGGCCGCCCGTTCGGGCTCGCCGCTCTTCTCCAGCGCCGTGATGAGCTCGTCCGGCGCCGTCCGGCCGATCTGCTCGAGCCCCTGCGCGAGCAGTTCCGCGAGCGAGGGGTCGTCCAGCGTGCGCGTGGTCAGCGTCGCCAGCTGCAGCAGCGCGCTCTCCTGGCCATCGGCCGCGAGCTCGAGCAACGCCCGCACCGCGACCGGCCCCGCCGCCGGCACCTCCCGCGCTGCCGCGCGCAGGCGCGGGAAGGCGTCCGGCGTCGCCTCGAACGCCTCGAGGAAGGCCCTCGCGCTCGAGCCATCCGCGCGATCCGAGCGCCAGAGCGCCTCGGCGATCGCGAGCCGGAGCGCCGGGTCGCGCTCGGCCCGGAGCGCGCTGCGGAGGAAGCGTGCGTTTCGAGGATCGGCGTCGCCGCCGAGGCTCACGTAGGTCAGGACGCGCGCCTTGAGGATCTCCATCGGGGTCGTCGCGTCGGGCGGCGGGGGCTTCGCGGCGGCCAGCGACGCCGCGGCCGAGCCGGGCCGTCCCTCGCCCGCGATCGTCGCGGCGAGCGCGTCGACGGCCGGCACGACCTGCGAGGCGCGGCCCGGAAAGTCATTCACGAGGATCGAGAAGACGTAGCGCGTGCCCGAGGCGCCCGCGACGAACCCCGAGAGCGCCGTGACGTTCTGGAGGGTCCCGGTCTTCGCGCGGAGTCGGCCCTCGGCGTCGGTGCCGTCCATGCGCGAGCGCGTCGTGCCGTCGACCCCCGCGATCGGCAGCGACGCGAGCAGCTCCGACGCGAGCTCCTGCCGGTGCGCCCAGCGCAGCAGCCGGACGAACTGACGTGCCGAGATCCGGTTCACGTCGTTCAGGCCGGAGCCATTCCGCATGACATAGGTGCCGCGCGGGATCGCGACCTCGCGCGCGAGCAGCTCCTCACACGCCTGCACCCCTTTCTCCCACGTCCCGGGCGCGCCGTAGACGTGCGCGCCGATCGCCTTGAGGAGCTGCTCCGTCATGTGGTTCTGCGAGCTCTTGTTGAGCTGGTAGACGAGCACCGCGAGCGGCTCCGACGCCGACGAGACGAGCGGCTTGAGCTTGTAGGGTGTTACGCCGCGCCGCACCCGGCCGCGGACGCGGATCCCGCTCTCCTTGAGGAGCTGCTTGAGCGTCAGGCCCGTGTAGAGCGGCGGGTGCGAGATGCGCTTCCACGAGAGGTGCGGCTCGGCGCCGAACGCGACGCGCCCCTCGACGACGAGCTTCTGGCGGTCGCCCCTGGGCTGCGAGGTGACCTTCACTCGATCGAGCGAGCCGCGCGGCGCCGTGATCACGCGCGCTTCGAGCTCGAAGTGCTCCGAGAAGGGCTCGATCACCACGCGGGCCGGCAGGCCCGGCGCGTCGCCCGGAAAGACCTGCACCTCGATCACGTTGTGGTTCAGCGAGAGCGCGCCGGCCGGCGCCATGTAGGCCGAGTCGGCGCGATCCTGCTCCCAGCCCGGCCCCTCGCGCTCGGCGTCGAACCATGCGTCATCGAGCACGAGATCGCCCTTCACCTCCGTCAGCCCGCGGTTCTTCAGCGTGCGGACCAGCTCGTAGAGGCGCGCCGTGTCGAGCGACGGATCGCCCTTGCCGCGCAGGTAGAGGTGACCGTTCAGCACGCCCTGCTCGAGCTCCTTGTCGAGCAGGACGTCGGTGTAGAAGCGGTGCTGCGGGCCGAGGATCGAGAGCGCCGCGATCGTCGTCACGAGCTTCATGTTCGACGCGGGATTCAGCAGCTCGTCGGGGTGCGCCGCGTAGACGAGGCGGCCGGTCGCGAGCTCCTCGACGAGGATCGAGGTGCGCGCGTCCTTGAGCGCGGTCGCGCGGATCACGTCCGACAGCGCCGCAGGCAACGCCGACGCGGTGGGCGCGGCGCCCGTCGGTGCTTCGGCGTGGGCGGCGACGAGGGGGACCGCGACGAGGAGGGCGACGAGCAGGGCGTGCAAGGGCGGTCGGGTCCAGGGCGACGAGGCGAGATGGGATTCTACGGACCACCGGCGAGCCGCCGCAACGAAACGGCCGGTCCTGCGACACGGGGTGCTTCCGCCGAGCGAACCCCCGAACGCACGACGGCCCCGGATCGTGAGATCCGAGGCCGTTGTGTTCAGCAGAAGCGTGAGACGTTACGACCGGTTCGAAATCAGACCGGGCGAACGTTCGCCGCCTGCAGGCCCTTGGGGCCCTTCGTGACGTCGAACTCGACCTTCTGGCCTTCCTGGAGCGACCGGAAGCCCTCGGCCTGGATCGCAGTGTGGTGGCAGAAGACGTCTTCGCCGCCTTCGTCAGGCGTAATGAAGCCGAAGCCCTTCGAGTCGTTGAACCACTTAACGGTGCCACGAGACATGTTCGCTACCACTGCTTTCGTATTC
>CAYHCR010000011.1:0-16118 GCA_964354895.1 uncultured Myxococcales bacterium
CTCCTGGCCGAGCATGACCAGCTCTCCCAGGCGCTCGGCGCCCTCGGCCGGACCGTGGATCTTTGCGTACGCGGGGAGGATGCGGAAGGTGATCCGCTCGGGATCACGCTTCGCGCTGTCGATGATGGCGACGAGCTCCTCGATGAGGATGCGCGCCTCGGACGAGATCTCCTTGCTGTTCCCCTCGGCCTTCAGCGGATCCCGCAGCTTGAGCCACCGGCTGGTGAGGCGGCGCAGCTCCTTGCCGACCCACTCCCTGAGCCCCTCCACACCTTCCACGATCGTCTTGCTCACGTTGCGCTCCTTTGCAGGCGACTACGCCTTCTTCGGAAGGGGTCGCGAGAGTACGCAGGCATTGATGCCACCGATGCCCATCGAGATCTTGCCCGCGAGCCCCTCGGGCGCAGGCTCTGCGTGATCGAACACGTAGCGGCCGTGGATCGCGGCGATCTGCGCGTTGAGCTCGGAGCGCTGGAACGGCACCGGAAAGATCTCGCCGCGCGCGTGCCCGAGGTACTGCGCCGTCAGCTCCCAGCCGCCGCAGGCGCCCATGCCGTGGCCGAAGATGCCCTTTCGCGCCGTGACGAGCACGTCCTCCCCGAACACGTCGCGGAGCGTCTCGATCTCGAGGTGATCGCCCGGCGTCGCGGTCGCGTGCATGTCCCAGCTGTGTACGTCCGAAGGCTGCGCGCCCGCCTCCTGCAGCGCGAGCTTCATCGCCGAGATCGGGCCCTCCTTGGACGGCGTGATGATGTGCTCCGCGTCGGAAGAGACCCCGACCGCGATCGGCTCCATGCCCAGCGGCGTGAAGCCCTTCGCCGTGAACGAGTCGAGGTCCGCGATGATCCAGACCGCCGCGCCGCCCGCGACGTGCGTGCCGCGCAGCTGCGTGAGCGGCTTGCTGACGGCGCCGTCCGCGGCGGTGACGCGCGCGTTGTAGAAGCCGCCGACGGTGAGCGCGTGCGGCGGCGGATCCGTGGCGCCGAGCACCACCGCGTCCGCCTCGCCCAGCCGGATCGAGCTCATCGCGAGCTTGAGCGCGACGCCGAAGGTCGAGCAGGCGGCGACCGGCGCGAAGGAGGCGCCCTTGATCTTCCCCAGCATCGAGATCTGCGAGGGGCCCGCGTTGTGGATGTTCCAGAGCAGGTTTGCAGACGCCATGTTCCAGGGCGGCTCCGGCGACGACCACTTCTTCTGGAGGCGGTTCGCGCGCGTCCGCTTCTCCTTGATCATCGCCATCTTGCCGCTCTCGACGTCGCCCTGGACGCCGATCGACTCGATCTCCTTGAGCTCGGCCAGATACTCGTGCAGCTCCGCTGATCTTCCGGCCCAGTAATGCCAGTGCGCGTCTTCGGCGGCCTCGCGATCGTCCGGCGCGAGCTCCGGGGACGGCGCGGGCGGCGCGTCGGGCGCGAGCGTCGCGCGCTCGTCCGGCGACGCCGCGAGCCAGGTCCGGACGGCGGCGTTGCGCGAGGGCTCGGCCCAGAAGCGGTCCCAGCGCCGCTGCGCGCGGTAGAGCGTCAGCGTCGTCTTCGCGGTCGTCTCGAGATCCCCGAGGCCGGTCCCGACGTAGACGTGCGCGCGCGTGCCGAGCGCCTGCAGCGCCTGCTCGATCCCGGGGTTCTGGTCGAGCGCCTGGATGAAGGCGCCGATCGCGTACTGCGTCGGCAGCCCCATCTTCTTCTCGAGCTGAGGGAAGCGATTGGGCGGGAAGCGGGCGTCGATCCACGACTTGTAGTCGGCGAAGTGGAAGTCGGGCTCACCGACCAGAAAATTCGCAGGCCCGAAGCCGGTGAAGGGAGAGAGCCAGCTCTCGCCACCCGCGAGGTTCTTCTCGAACGCGCCCACGTTGGGCGAACGCGGGGCGATGACGCCCCAGCCGAAGATCCCGATCCGACGCACGTGGAATCGCCTCCCGAAAAGTGCCCAAACGAAGGCGCGAACCCTGCCAGATCCGGCGAGCGGTGTCTCGCTTCCGAACACTGTTCGGAGGGCAGCCGGGCGGCGCCGATTCCGCTACCTTCCGCGACACGATGCAGCCGCTCCCCGTCACGCTGGTCACCGGCTTCCTGGGCGCCGGCAAGAGCACCTGGCTCTCCCGCTGGCTCAAGGAGGAGCACGGCCTGCGCATCGGCCTGCTCATCAACGAGGCCGGCCCCGCCGCGATCGATCTCCCCTCGGGCGCGCAGGCGATGCAGGTCGATCTGCCGGAGGGCTGCGCCTGCTGCGTGCGCAGCCCCGAGCTGCAGAAGGCGCTGCAGGAGCTGGCAGGGCGGGGCGATCTCGATCGCATCGTGCTCGAGACGACGGGCCTCGCCGACCCGATGGCGATCGGCTGGGCGATCGATCGGCCGGAGCTGCGCGCGCTCGTGCGGCTCGACGCGATCGTCACGGTGGTCGACGCCGTCAACCATGCGCTCGCGCCGCGCGAAGAGTGGACGAGCCAGGTGGCGGCGGCGGATCTCGTCGCGATCGCCAAGGCGGAGCTCGTCGAGTCGCTCGACGAGGTCACGGCGGCGATCCGCGTCGAGAACCGCGACGTCCGGATCGCGCGCGCCGACGAGCTCCCCGCGGCGCTGATCTTCGATCTTCCGCCGCCGGTCGAGCAGCGTCCGCTCCGGTCGCACGCGCGTCACTCCGACTTCGGCGGCTGCGCGCTCGTGACCCGCGCCGCGCTCGATCCGGGCGCGCTGGAAGACTGGATCGAGGCGTTGCCGCCCGAGGTCTTTCGCGCCAAGGGGATCGCGCGCGTGGGGCCGGACGCGTGGTGGAGCTTCCACGTCGTCGGCGGGCGGCTGCAGCTCACGCAAGGCGCGCCGGCGCCGGCGCATGGGGAGAGCCGGTTGGTGTTCTTCGGGCGCGGGTTGGACCACGCGGCGCTGCGGGCGCGGCTCGCGGGGTGTGAGCGGGAGGGGTAGGGCGGCGACTGCGTCCGCGACCGGGTCAGCGTCAGCGTCGGCGTCAGCGACCGAGTCAGCGTCAGCGTCAGCGACTGCGACCTGGTGATTGTAGAGCGAGGCGATGTTCACGCCGGCCCGCTGCGCGACCTCGTTGGTCGTGAAGCTCTGCCAGCCGCGCTTCACGAGAATGTAAGTCGCGGCCTGCAGGATCGCCTCGACCGCGCCGACCACCTGGTCTTCCTCTTCCCGATCTGGTGGGAGCTCATGCCCGCGCTCACCAAGGGCTTCATCGACAAGGTGATCTTCCCGGGCCTCGCCTGCGACTACACGAACGCGGAGAACACCCGCATGCGGCCGCTCTGGGCGAACCTCAAGGGCGTCACCATCCTCACGACGATGAACACGCCCGGGTGGCTCTACGCGCTGCTCTTCGGCAACGCGATCCGCAAGGCGCTCGTGCTCGGGACGTTCTGGAAGCTCGGCTACCGCAACGTGAAGTGGCTCAGCTTCCACCGGGTCAAGCAGGTCCCGAAGGCGAAGCGCGAGGCGTGGTTGGGCCAGGTCGAACGGAGGTTCGCGGCGCTCGAGGCGTAGCGCGCGCGGGAGGCGAGGGGCCTCGTCAGGTCGCTGGCCGCCGATCAGTCGGGGAAGCCCCACTTCGTCCGGATCCGCGCGATCACGCGTCGGGCGATCTGCGCGTCGCAGGCGTCGCTCGGCGGCGCACGCTGCTCGAGCCAGCGCAGGTAGTCGGCGAGGCCCGCGCGTCGCTGCGGCGTCGTGAGCGCCTCGTCGAGCGCGAGATCCCGCAGCCCCGGCGGAGACGCTTCGTGGTCGTTCATCCAACCGGCACACGTCTCGACCAGCCACTCGGCCGTGGCTGCGTCCTCGCGGGCCAGCTCCGGCAGGTGAGACGCGACGGCCTTGAGGAGCTCCCGAAGCTCGCCGTCTTCGACGAAGAGCACGCCGCGCTCGAACCTGACCGCGCTGGTGGTCATCCGGTCTTCTCCGCGCGGGACGAGCCGCAGCTGCGAGGGGCCGACCGGCTGCCCGGCCTGCAGATCGCACGGGCCCCGCCCTCGTTCAACCTCCGCCGGCACGGACGGGCGCGACTCGCGATCGGCTCGGCCCTTCCCCCACGCTTCGTCGAGCGTCGTGCGCGAAGCGCGGACCACGCGGTGCGGGCGATCGAGTGCCCGAGCCATCCTTGTAGGGGTACAGCCCCGCAGCTAGCGTCGCGCAGTGCCGCTGGCGATCTGGATCACAAAAGCAGCGACCGGCGCCGAGGCGCGGCGGGATCGATCGGACGCCGCGCTGCCGATGGACCGCGCGCAGCTCCGCGTCGCCCTGTCGGCGCTCGGCGCCGTGTTCCACCCGGCGGATGGCGCGTGGTGGGTGCGCTACCGCAAGAGCGGCGAGCCCTGGTGCTGCGTGAACGTCGCGCCGGGCGACGCGCCGCTCCACCGCGTCGAGCTCTCGGCCAGCTACTCGAACCCGCGCTTCCTGCGGAACATGCTCGACATGTTCGACCTCGCGCTCACGCTGGCGAGGTCCCTCGACGCGCGCGTCTTCGAGGAGACCCACGGAACCGAGATCACGGCGAGCAAGGTCGACGCCTTCCTCGCGAAGGACGGACCCTTCGTGCAGGGCCAGCACGCGTTCTTCCGCTCCACGCAGGAGGAGCTCCAGACGCGGTTGCGCGCGCCGCTCGAGTTCCCGCTCGGGGTGGTCGACGACGTGCCGGAGTACCTCCAGTTCGTGATCCGGACGGCGGAGCCCGCGCCGAGTCTTCAGGAGCTCTGCGCCGACACGCCCGATCACCTCTCTGCACACCTGCTCGAGTGGAGCGCGATCCTCGACCTGCGCGAGCGCAAGCTGCCGGCGGTGCGGATCATCCGGCTCGATGACGGCGTGCTCGTTCGGCCGTACTGGTCGAGCCTCCCGTTCGCGACGCTCGCGCAGGAGACCTTCCGCGCGGTCGACCGTCTGGAACGCAGGTTCGGCAAGGAGACCCTCTCCCTCCAGCAGCCCTGCGGGCCCGAGCGCAGAGCTGTCCTCGAACGACACGCCCACGGGCTCGGCGTCGAGTACTACGAGTGGCTCGTCCCGCCCGGTCCGCGATGACCGAGCAGCCCGAGGCGTGGCGGTACTTCGGTCGGACGGGCGGCACGGGGACGATCGTGGCCGTCCTGCGCCTGCCGCGCGCGCTCTTCGGCGGGCGGCTCGAGTTCGAGCACTTCGCCGCGATGGACCACCTGCGCCCCGACGGCTCCTGGGCGAAGGAGCCGGTCGCCGCCGAGCGCGCGGAGAAGGACTGGATCCACGGCTGGTTCGACGAGGCGGACGAGCTCGACGCGTCGACGGTGGCGGCGCTGCTGCGCGAGTGGAGCGACGGGGGGCGTTGAGCCGAGTTCGGGCGAGGCGTCCGGCCGAGTCACGTCCGCTCGAGCCACGCGCGCCGCTTCGCTCGAACCCCCGCCACCAGAACCTGACGCCCCGAGCCCGCCGCCCCACGCACCTCGACCGCCGCCGGTGGGGGCGCGACGACTCGACTTTGCCGGGCGGCGCGGAACCGCCGCTCGCCGAAGGCGAGCGGGGGACGACGCCCGGCAAAGTCGAGTCGGCGCGCGGGGGCCCCGCCGGCGGCCTCACGCCCAGTCGCTGCGGCGGGCGATCGCGCGACGGGGAATCGTCACGCGGTCAGCGACGGCGACAGCGTCAGCGTCAGCGACGGCGACAGCGACAGCGACGGCGACAGCGACGGCGTCAGCGTCGGCGTCGGCGTCAGCGACAGCGTCAGCGTCGCGCGGGCTTCTTGGCCGGCGCTTTCTTTGGCGGAGCTTTCCGTGCCGCCTGCTGCGCGGCGGCCTTCTTCGCAGGCGCGGCCTTCTTCGCAGGCGCGGTCTTCTTCGCAGTCGCGGTCTTCTTCGCAGGCGCGGCCTGCTTCGCCGCCGCCTGCGTCGCCGCCCGCTTCGCCCGCGCGCGCACGACCACGGCCTCGATCGTCAGGTCCGCCGCCTCGTCGTGGCTCGAGAGCTCCTCCGCGATGACCGTGGCCTTCGCCGCCGGACCCTTGAGGGCCGCGAAGTAGCGCGCCATCGGCTCGAAGTAGAACTCCCGCCAGCCCTGCTCGTAGCCGGCGCCCTGACCCGCCGGGATCTCCGAGTGCTCGATGATCATCCGGGTCCCGCGGCCCTCGGGGCGCAGCCGCAGCACGAGGCGGCTGTCGGGCGCGTCCGCCGGAAACTCGGTCGATCGCCACGACTGGACGATGAGCTCCGGGACCGCAGACAACGTCTGGCCGCGGATGTAGCCGTCCCACGCGGTGAACGCGCCCGTCGCCGCGTCGAACGTCGCCTTGCCGCCGTCGGTCATCGCGCCGTGCTCGGCGCCGTTGAGCCACGCCTGAAAGATCCGCTCCGGCGGCACAGGGAGCACCGCCTCCACCGAAATCGCCTCAGTCGCCATGGTGCGTCCTCCGTCGAGGGACGCCGATCGTACCAAGCCCGGCACCCCCCGTCGCGGCGGTGCTACAAAGCCGCGCCTGCCGCATCCGGGAGCGTCATGAGCCAGCAGAAGACCGCCGTCGTCCTGATGAACCTCGGAGGGCCCGACTCGCTCGCCGCGGTCCAGCCCTACCTGCAGAACTTGTTCGGCGACCCCGAGATCATCCAGCTGCCGCTCGGGTTCCTCTGGCAGCCGATCTTCGCGCGTCTGGTCAGCCGGCGGCGCGCGCCGGAGAGCCGCGAGAACTACGGCAAGCTCGGCGGCCGCTCGCCGATCCTCGAGGAGACGCAGGCGCAGGCCGACGCGCTCCAGGCGCTGCTCGGCGACGACTTCGAGGTCGTCACGGCGATGCGGTACTGGCATCCCTTCACGGAGAAGGCGGTCGAGGAGGCGCTCGCGCGGGGCTGCACGCGCTTCGTCGCGGTGCCGCTCTATCCGCACCGCTCGCGCGCCACGGCCTGGTCGAGCGTGAAGGAATTGCGGCGGGTGCTGAAGGCGAAGGCGCCGACCGCGGAGCTCAAGGAGATCTGCTGCTACCCGGTCGAGGAGGGGCT
Source organism: uncultured Myxococcales bacterium (assembly GCA_964354895.1). GTDB lineage: Bacteria > Myxococcota > Myxococcia > Myxococcales > Vulgatibacteraceae > CAYHCR01. Next base: position 6,959 of record CAYHCR010000011.1, read on the forward strand.
CGTCACGGCGTGGGTCGCGCGGATCCACGAGGCGCTCGATCCGCTCGCGTCGGAGCAGCGCGCGAAGGCGCACCTGCTCTTCTCGGCCCACGGGCTCCCGCAGAAGATGGTGGACGACGGCGATCCGTACCTCGCGCACGTGCAGGCGACGGTCGCGGCGATCATGGCAAAGCTGCCCGAGGGCTTCGTCGCCGCGCACTCGCTCGCCTTCCAGTCGCGCGCGACGCCCGTGAAGTGGCTCGAGCCGGAGTGCGGCGCCGAGCTCGCGCGCCTCGCCGCGTCGGGCGTGAAGGACGTCGGCGTCGTGCCGATCGCCTTCGTCTCCGAGCACGTCGAGACGCTCTTCGAGCTCGACATGCTGATCCGCGAGCCGGCAATGGCCGCGGGGATCACCGGCTACCACCGCGTGCTCACGCCGCGCACGCACCCGGCGCTGATCGCGCTGCTCGCCTCGCAGGTGCACCGCGCGCTCGAGGGCACGCTCTCGCCGTGCGGGATCGTGCCGTCGACGCACCGCTGTCCGATGCGGGGCGAAGGGCCGGCCTGACGCCCGGGCGAATCGCGGGTCGATTTGGCAGGATGGCGGCCATGCGCCGCCTCCTCGTCGTGTCGCTCCCCGTCCTGCTGACCGGTTGCTTCCTCTTCGGCAGCGAGGCCGAGGGGCCGGAGGGCGGCGGGGGAGGTAGCGGCGGCGGCGGTGGCAGCGGCGTGCGATGCACGGCCGACGGCGACTGCGACCAGGGCCAGGTCTGCGCGCCCGAGGGCCTCTGCCGGCCGTATTCGGGCGAGCAGGAGTGCCTCGGCGACCAGGGCGCCTGGTACTTCGAGCCGACCAGCTCGAGCTGCCTGCCTCGGCAGCTCCTCGCGGTCGGTCCCGCGCACGTCTGTTCGGCCCGGCGCGTCGACTACCGCGCCTTCTGTCGCGGCGAGGACGCAGACCTGCAACTCGGGACCGCGCGCGCGCACGGCTCAGGGCCCGCGCCCCGTGGCGAGTGGCGCGAGGTCCGCAGCGACGCGCTCTCGAACCTCATGCTGGAGCCCGACGGTGCCGAGCCGTACCTCGCGGGCGAGGTCGTTCAGCTCGCGGCGTCGGCGGACGCGACGTGCGCGGTGCTGCGCAACACGGCGGCCTCCCTCGTCTGCTGGGGAGGCAACGAGGGGCGGACCGCCGGCTGGTCGAACCTGCGGGCGAGCGAAGGCGAGCGCTTCCACCGCGACGGCGCGCAGCAGATCGGCGCTGCTCCCGACGCCTCCGACCTGTCGGGCGTGACGCAGGTGGCGCTCGGGGCCGCGCATGGCTGCGCGGTGGTCGGCGGCGCGCTGCGGTGCTGGGGCCGCGCCTGGGACGGCGCGGACGCGCGCGGCTTCACGCCCTGCGGCTCGACCGATCACGAGGAGTGGACCGCCGACGGCACGCCCCTTCGCTGCTCGACCCGCTCGCGCCCCGTCGAGCTGCCCGACGAGGCGCGCGTGGCGACGGGCGTGAGCCTCTCCGCGGGCGAGCGGCACACCTGCGTGATCGCCGGCACGGAGCGGCGGCTCGCGTGCTGGGGAAGTGGTGCAGGCTGGCCGGGCGTCACGCAGCCGGCAGGCGTGGGCCCCGCACAGCGCGGGCAGGGCGAGGACGAGTCGACGCTGAAGCTCGTGATCCCCGCGTGGGTCGAGGGCACGCCCGACGCGCCGCTCGATCAGCTCCGCCTCGTCGCGTCCGGCGCGCGACACACCTGCGTGGTGCGCGGCGACGACGAGCTGATCTGCCTCGGGGACAACCAGCACGGACAGTGCGGCGGCACCGCGACCGCACCCGCGATGGTCGCCCCCCCGGTCGCCGCGCGCAGGGTCCAGCTGCCGGGTTCGGGGCGGATCGAGGCCCTCGCGGCCGGACGAGCCTTCACCTGCGCGCTCCGCGACGGCCGCCTCTTCTGCTTCGGCGACAACGCCGCCGGGCAGTGCGGCCTCGACCCGACGATCGCGCGCCTCGCGCTCGCGCCCACGGCCGAGCCAGCCGAGGCCGATCCGATCGGTCGCCTCCGCGTCGACGCGGTCGAGCTCCCGCTCGGTGGGACCGGACCGTGGATCCATGTCGCGGCCGGAGGCGACCGCGTCTGCGCGCTCTCCGCGATCGGCGAGGTCATGTGCCTGGGGCCCGGCGACGAGGCCGCGCGACGAGTCGTCCCTCCCGCGGTCGTCGCGCCGGGCGGCTTTGGCGACGGCGGCGAGCTCCTCCCGACGCGGACCCGCCTCGACGTCGAAGGCCGGATCAGCTGCCTCTACCGGGGCGGCGAGCTGGCGTGCGCGGGGGATCTGCCGATCGGCCTCGATCGGACCGACTGGCGCGATCGGCCCGCGGGCTTCTCGGCCCTGCTCCACGAGGACGGCGCGGCGCCGTCCGGCATCGAGTGGGTCCGCGCCGGCGGCCCGGCCGTCTGTGTCGGCGAGGCGCGGGGCGCGAGCTGCCTCGGGTACGGCTACGCCGGGCTCGCGCTCGGCGGCCTCGACGACGGCGTGATGCACCCGCGCCTGCTCCCGGTCTCCGTCCCGCCCGGCCGCCGCGTCGTGCGGGCCGTGCCATCGCAGGACGAGGCCGCGTCGTGCCTCGTGCTCGACGACGGCGCGCTCCTCTGCGCCGGTCAGAACAACCTCGGGCAGGTCACGCCCGGCGTCGCGCCCGACGGTCAGGTCTGCCAGCGGCCCGCGGACGGAGGGGCCGAGGCCTGCGTCGTGGCGCCTCGCGCCGTCGCCTTCCCGCCGGAGGCGGTCGGGATCTTCGAGGTCTCCAGCGCCTGGGTGAACAGTTGTGCGCTCGACACGGCGGGGGCCGTCTGGTGCTGGGGCCTCGACGCCTGGCCCGAGGGGCAGACGGGCGCGCGCGGTGCCGGCTTCGACGTCACCGACACCTTCGCGGCGCCGAGCCGGGCCGCGCTGCCGTTCGCCGCGGAGGACGTCGAGGTCGGTCGGGACTTCGCGTGCGCGCTCGAAGCGGGCGGCGCGGAGCGGGTCTTCTGCTGGGGCGACAACACGTACGGCCAGCTCGCCCGCGCGCGCCCGGCGATCCCCTCGGCGTCGCCGGACGCGCCGGAGGCGCTGCTCGTCTCGAGCGTGCCTGCCGCGGTGCTCGTGCGGCGACCGCTCTTTGACGCGCCGGCAGAGCTGACGGGTGTGCAGGCGCTCTCGTGCGGCCGCCACGGCTGCTGTGCCCGCTTCGACGAGGGCGACGCGACCGGGCTCGTCGCCTGCTGGGGCGCCGGCGAGTGGGACCACGGCGGCGAACCGGGCCTGCTGGGTCAGTCCTCGAACACGCGCCTGCCGGTCGACCCGGATCGCCCCGTCGCGCTCTCCGTCGCTGGCGCTGGTCCGGTGGTCGAGCTGGCGTGCGCCTACGCCGTCGGCGTCGGCGAAGGTCACGCCTGCGCCCTCGTCGCCACCGGCGGGGACGGCGCGTGCGCCGCCGACCCGGACGTGCCGCGCGCCGAGCGCCGCCTCGTCTGCTGGGGCTCGGACGACGCCGGTCAGCAGGGGCGCCTCCGCCGGGATTCGCACCTGACCTCTCTCCTGCCGCTCCCACCCGATCCGGGCTGACGGGGCGTTCCCTGCCCCTGCCCCGAGGGAGAAGAGTCCCGCGCCATGTCCGATCCCTCCGCCGTCGTCCCCGCGCTCGAGCGCCTGCTCGGCAAGGCCCGCGACACCGGCCTCCTCGCGCACCCCGGCGTGGTCGCGGCGCGGGACGCATTGCAGTCGGCGCTCGCGAACGGCGGCGTCACGATCGAGCTCGACGCGACGGGCGTGATCGTCGACGGCGCGCTCGTCTGGCAGCCGGGGCCCGAGGAGCGCGCGGTGCTGATGGTCGCGCACCGGGACGGGCTGCGCCGGCTCGTCCTGCCGCAGCGCTGCCCGACCGGCGACCTCGACGCGCTCGCGGAGTGCCTCTCGCGCGCCGCCCGCCGCGCGCGCACGGCGCCCTTCGACGCGCAGAGCCTGCTCGGTGAGAAGCTCTTCACCGCGCTGCGCTGGGCGAACGACTCCGGCACGCTGCGCGGCGGCGCAGAGGTGCCCGCTGCGCAGGACGCGCCCGACGCGTGGTTCTTCGGCGAGGCGCTCCCGGTGGCCCGGCTCGAGGATCTCAAGCCGCTCAAGAAGCGTGAGCCCTGACGGCTACCGCTGCGACGCCAGCGCGAAGCCGATCAACTTGTAGAGCAGCCGCGCGCCGACGTTCCCGTCCCACTCGTCGCCCCTGGGCCCCGGCGCGACCTCGCAGAGATCGAAGCCGACGATCCGTCGGCCGGACGCGACGAGGATCCGCAGCAGCGTCACGACCTGGAGGAACTCGAGGCCGCCGGGCACCGGCGTGCCGGTGTGCGGACAGAGGTGCGGCTCGAAGCCGTCGATGTCGAACGAGAGCCAGACGGCCTGCGGCAGCGGCTCGATCAGCTCCCGGCAGAGCGTCGCCCACGGCGTGCCGTCGTGCAGCCGCGCGAACGTGTCGTGCGCGAAGTTCGTCACGATCCGGCCCCCGGAGGCGCGCGAGAACTCGACCTCGCGCCGGCCGACGTCGCGGATGCCGAACTGCACGATCCGGGCGACCTGCGGAAGTTCCTGCGCCACGTTGTAGTGGATGGAGGCGTGGCTGTAGGTGAAGCCCTCGTAGGCCTGCCGGAGATCGGCGTGCGCGTCGAAGTGCAGCACGCCGAGCCCGGGCCACTTCGCCGCCGCCGCCGCGATCGCGCCGAGCGGGACCGCGTGATCGCCGCCGACGATCCCGACGAGCTTTCCGCGGCCGAGCCACTCGGTCGTGGTGGCGCGCACCCAGTTGTTCAGCTTTGCCGAACGATCGTTCACCAGCGCGAGCTTCTTCTGCAGCGCCTTCGTGGTCGCGCCGCCGGCCTTCACGATCGGCGCCGCCGCGGCCTTCGCCTCGCGGTTCCAGCGCCGCACGAGCGCCGCCTCGGGGAGCATCGCGATCCCCGCCTCGTGGAACGGGCCGAGCTCCGCGTCGAACAGATCGAGCTGCTTCGAGGCCTCGAGGATCGCGGCCGGGCCCTTCGCCGCGCCGGCGCCGTAGCTCGTCGTCGCCTCGAACGGCACGGGCACGAGCACGACGCGCGCCTCGTCCGGCGTGTACGGCAGGCCGAAGACGCCGGAGCCATCCGGCGCGGCCTGATCGGGATCGAAGTCGGGGGTCGTCATGGCGCGGACTCTCGCCGCGCGCGCGGGCCGCTTCAAGCGGTCGGCGGGAGGTCCCGACGATACGGCGCGATCCTCGCGCGGAACGAGTCGGTCCAGGCCACCGGCCGGCGCGTCGCGGGATCGATCCGCACGATCACGCGCGAACCGGTCGCGTAGTCGACGTCCTCGTCGAGCGGCAGCAGCCGGAAGCCGAACGTCAGGCTCGTGTTGCCGAGCTTCTCGACCCAGATGCGCGCCCGCACCTCGCGCGTGCCGTGGACCGGCCGCACGTAGTCCATGTGGTTGCTCGCGACGAGGTGGAACTGGTCGGGGTTCGTCTGCGCGTCGAGCAGTCCGCCCCAGCCCATGTGTCGCCAGAAGGCGCCGATCGTGCGCTCGAAGAGCAGGATGTAGCGGGCGTTGTGGAGGATCTCGAACGGATCGAGGTCGTCGAAGTAGACGCCGTGGACGGTCTCGTGGAAGCGCATCGTCGCTCTTCTACCGGCCAAGTCCCCCGGGCGCACGGCCTCCGGCAGGGGCCCCCGGGCGGTGCGGTGCCGCGGACGGGTCCGTCCTAGGCTCCCGCGCATGCGCGCAGCCGCCCTGATCCCGCTCCTCGTCCCGCTCCTCGCCGGCGCCGCCGGTGCCGCAGAGCTTCCTTCGCTGCTCGCGCACCCCCCGCGCCTGCCGGGCCACCCGTGGGCCGCCGCCGACGTGGGCGTCGCCGTGACGCTGCGCGCCGGCGCGACGCCCGCCCACCTGGCCGGCACCGGCTTCGCCCCGGCCATACTGCCCTCCGGGGAGGTCGTGCGGATCGGCCGGATCGTGACCGGGCACATCGGCCGCGCGCAGCTCCCGCTCCTCGCCGCCTCGCCCGCCGTCGAGCGCCTCGAGCACTCGATCCCCGCCGTCCGGATCTCGCCGCTCGACCGCACGGCGAAGCTCGTCGGCGCGCCGGCCGTCTGGTCCCCGCCGCCGTCCCACCGCCACGCAGGCACGATCGGGGAGGGCGTCGTCGTCGCCGATCACGAGGGCGGCTGGGACCTCTTTCACCCTGACTTCTTCCGCCCGGACGGCGGCGCCCCGGCCTGGTCCGACGCGAACGGCTCCGGCCGCGCGGACGTCGGCGATCTCGTCGATCTCGACGGCGACGGCGCGCCCGAGGCGCCGCTCTCGCTCCTGCAGGGCTACACGAACGACGAGTACACCGGCCAGCCCGACCACGCCGACCCCGGGTTTCAGCCCGATCTGGACTGGCTGTTCGTCGACGTCGACGGCGATCACTCGCGCGGCTTCGGCGCCGCGTATGGCGACGCGGCGCCGGCGTTCGGCGAGCCGATCTTCGTTGGCGAGGATCTCGACGGCGACGGCGCGATCGGGCTCGGCGAGCGGCTGCTGCGGCTGGGCAGCTCGAAGATCCGCGCGATGCACCTGCGCAATGGGCGCGCGCAGCGGACGTACCGGCGCGGCATCGATCTCTCGGCCGCACCGGTCCGGGACGCCAGCCACGGCACGGGCGCGATCGGGATCGTCATCGGCGGCTGGCCCGGTCTTCGTCGGTATACGGGTGTGGCGCCCGGCGTCGATCTGCTCCTGATCTCGTCGGACGACCCGGTCGCCGGGCTCGCCGCGGCGACGGAGCTCGGCGCGCGCGTCGATTACTATGAGTGGGACTCGCCCCTGGAGCTGCACGACGGCTCCTCTGCGACCGAAGAGGCGCTCTCGCAGGCGACCCGCGACGGCTTCGTGCAGGTCACCGCCGCCGGCAACCTGGCGGGCTCCGACCATGTCTTCGAGGTGCTCGAGCCGGCCGTCGGCGCGCAGGTCCGCGCGCGGATCTCGATCGACGGCTACGGCCACTACGCGTACGGCTCGGCCTACGCGAACCTCACCTGGACGGGCCCGCCCGACGCGGTCGACGTCGCGCTCGTGGCGTCGTCCGGCGCCACGCTCGCGCTCGAGGGCGACTACGGCGAAGCGACGCTGGACGGCGTCGACGTGCAGGCGTGGCGCGAGCTCTCGCCGCGCGGCAACACGCGCGTGCTGATCGTGATGGCGCCCGCGGCCGGCGCGGCGCTCCCCGAGGAGACCTTCGAGCTGCTCATGACCCCGCGCGCCTCCGTCACGCGGCTGCGCGGCCTGCTCTGGGACGACCAGAGCGGCTGGGGGAAGGGCGTCTCGTTCCTGGATCACGTGACCGACGCCGGCACCGCGCTGATGCCGTCGACGGCCGACGACGTGATCGCGGTCGCGGCGTACGGCGGGAACCACGACTTCTCGAATTGGGGCTGGGGCCGCCCGGGTGAGCGCCGCTCGTACTCGGGCATGGGGCCGCGGCTCGATGGCGTGGCGGTCGTGGACCTCGGCGGGCCGGACGATCCCTACGCGCCGCGGTGGGAGCCGGACTCGCCCCACGGCGCCTATGGCGCGTTCGGTGGCACGAGCGGCGCGTTGCCGCATGTCACCGGCGTCGTCGCGCTCACGCTGGCCGCGCGCCCCGACCTCGATCCGCGCGAGGTCCCTGCGCTGCTGACCGCGACGGCGCGCAAGGATCGCTTCACCGGGGAGGCGCGCTCCGAGGTCCTCGGGCACGGCAAGGTCGACGCCTTCGCTGCGATCTTCGGCGCGCCGATCCCGGCCGCGGGCGCGCCGCCGACCATCTCCGTCGCGGACGTCGTCGGCGCGCTCGGTCACGAGGTCACGCTCTTCGCCGAGGTCACCGATCCCGACGGCGACGCCGCGCTCGTCCGCTGGGACGTCGGCCTCGACGGCCTCATCGACGCAGAGCTTCCCCCCGGCGAACCGCTGCGCTTCACGCCCTCCATGCTCGGCAGCGTGTCCGTGCTCGCGCGGGTCTTCGACGCCGGCGGCCGCAGCGCGGCGACGCTCGCGAACCTGCGGGTCTGGGAGTCCTGCGACACCTCCGGCTGCGCGGACGGCTGCTGCGGCGCGGACGGCTTCTGTACCGCGTGCGGCGGCGGCGGCGCGGGTGGTGCGGGCGGGACCGGGAGCGGGGGCAGCGCTGCAGGTGGAGCGGGCGGCGCCGGTGCCGGTGGGCTCGCGGAGGGCGGCAGCGGCGGTGCAGACGCGGGCGGCGGCGACGCGGCCCCCGAAGGCTGCGGCTGCGGCGCGGGCGGAGCGGCCGGCGGCCCCGGCCTCGTGCTCGGCCTCGTCGCGCTCGGGTGGCGCCGTCGGCGCGCAGCGACGGCCGCCTCCGTGCGTGGTATCCGCGCGCCATGACCGATCGTGACTCGAAGAGCGCTGTGGTGCCGCCGGAGGCCGCGGGGCAGCGCGTCGACCGCTTCCTCGCCGTCGCGCTCGGGATCGCGCGCCGACGCCTCGCCGACGCCTTCGAGGGCGGTCACGTCCGGATGAACGGCCGCCGCATCGTGAAGGGCGCGGTCGTGGAGGCCGGCGCGACGGTCACCGTCGAACTGTCGCGTCCGCCGCAGCCGCCGGTGCCCGAGCCCGACGCGCCGCTCAGCGTGCTCCTCGAGGATCCGTCGTTCGTCGCGCTCGACAAGGCCTGCGGATCGCCGTCGCACCCGCTCGAGAACGGCGAGCGCGGCACGCTCGCCAACGCGCTCGTCGCCCGCTACCCCGACTGCGCGACGGCCGGCGCCGACCCGCGCGAGGCGGGCCTCGTCCACCGGCTCGACGCCGAGACGAGCGGCGTGATCCTCGCCGCGCGCAGCCGCGAGGGGTGGACCGCGCTGCGCGGCCAGCTCACGGCGCGGACGGTGCGCAAGGAGTACCTCGCGCTCGTCGCCGGCTCGCTCTACGGCCCTGCGCGGGTCACCTGGCCGATCGGCCGTGAGCCGGGTCGCCCCGGCGTGATGCGCGTCTGCCGCGACGAGGCAGCCGTCGTGAAGTTCGACGCGCGCGAGGCGATCACCGAGCTGGAGATCGAGCAGACCTTCGTCGGCTGGACGCTCGTGCGCTGCCGCATCGAGACCGGCGTGATGCACCAGGTGCGCGTCCACCTCGCGGCGCACGG
>CAYHCR010000012.1:0-16078 GCA_964354895.1 uncultured Myxococcales bacterium
CGACGCCCGCGTGCGTCGCCAGGCGATCGGCGATCTCGAGCACGTGGGTCGTGAGCAGGATCGTCACGCCGATCCGGGAGAGCTCGCGAAGCAGCTCCCGGATCACGCCCGCCGCGAGCACGTCGATCCCCTCGAAGGGCTCGTCGAGCAGCAGCACCTCCGGCGCGTGGACGAGCGCCGCCGCGATCGCGAGCCGCCGCCGCATGCCCTTGCTGTATCCGGCGACGAGCGCGTCGGCCTTCGGGACGAGATCGACCAGCGCGAGGAGCTCCTCCGCGCGCGCCGCCGAGGTCGGGCCGTCGAGGCCGTACATCCGGCCGCAGAAGGAGAGCTGTTGCCGGCCGGTGAGCCGATCGAAGAGCGCGAGCTCCTCCGGCACGACGCCGAGGTGCAGCTTTGCGGAGATCGGGTCGAGCCGGGCGTCGAGGCCCAGCAGCGAGACCTCGCCGCTGTCCGGCGGATAGAGCCCCGTCAGGATCGAGATCGTCGTCGACTTGCCGGCGCCGTTGGGGCCGAGGAAGGCGTAAAAAGCGCCGCGCGGCACCGTCATGGTGAGGCCGCGCAGCGCCTGGAAGCGCCCGAAGTGCTTGACGAGGCCCCGCGCGTGGATCGCGGGGCCCTCCTGCGTGCCCACGTTCGTGCCCGGCTTCGTGCCCGGCTTCGTGCCCGCCTTCGTGCCCGCCTTCGTGAAATTGGCCTCGGACACCGTCGGTCAGCCGCCGCCCTTCTTCGTGAACTCCTCGTATTGCTCGAGGATCTTCCGGATCTGCGGCGCCTGCGGGTGGTTCGGCTGCAGCTCGAGGAACTTGCGGTAGTGCTTCGCGCCGCCCTCGCCGTCGCCGGTCTGCGCGTAGCAGGTGCCGAGATACTTGTGCGACTCGGCGAGCGCGGGGTTGAGCTCCAGCGACCGGTTGAAGGCGACGATGGCCTGCTTGTACTGGCCCTTCGACGCGAGCGCGACGCCCGTGTCGAACGACCTCTTGGCCTCGTCCCGCCGCGCCGACGCATCCTCGGGGATGTCGCCGCCGCCCTTCGCGGGCGCAGCGCTCGCCGCCGAAGCGCCCGGCGACGCCTTGCCGCCGGCCGCCTTGCGCGCCTCGATCTCGGCGCGGGTCTTCGTGACCGCAGAGGTGCCCGGCGCGCGCGCGTCGGCCTCGTCCAGTGAGGCGAACGCCGCCTCGTACTTGCGGTCCTTCGCGAGGTTCTTCGCCTCGTTCACCTTCGCGTCCGCGAAGCCGATGCCGGCCTGCAGGCGCAACGGCCGCGCCTTCGGCTCCGCCGCAGTGCCTTCGGGGATCTTGTCGAGCTCGTCGAACGCCGCCGCGTACTTGCGCGCCTTGAGCGCCTTCCCGGCCGCGTCGAGCGCCAACGCCGCCGACTGCTCGGCCTTCGCCTTGTCAGCGAGCGTGCGAGCCTCGTCCCCGGCGCCCTTGCCGTCGGCCGCCTCGGCCAGCTTCACGGCCTCCGCCCACCTCTGCGCGGAGAACGCCTGCCACGCGGCGGCGAGCTCTTCGGCGCCGGCCTTTGCGGCCGCGGGCTCGGAGGGAGCGGGCTCGACCTTCATGGCCACGGCGTCGCCGGGCAGCTTCTCGGGCTCCTTCGCCGCGATCGGTTCGTCCGGCTTCGCCGGCTCGTCCGGCTTCACCGGCTCGTCCGGCGCACCGGCCTTGGGCTCGCCGTCCTTGGGCTCCACGACCGCGAGCGCGTCGTCGGGCGGCTTGCTCCCCGAGAAGACACCGGTCGCGACGGCGATCCCGATGCCGGCGCCGATCAGCACGATCGCGGCCAGGGCGCCGCCGATGATCAGCGGCAGGTTGCTCTTCCGCGGGACCTCGATCGCCTGGGTGACGCTCGTCGCCGCCTCGGGCGTGAACGCGAAGTTCTCGCCGGCTCCGACGAAGCGGAAGCGGACGTGGCCGAGCTGCAGGGAGTCGCCTGCGCGCAGGGCCGACTCGCCGTAGGGCTCGCCGTTGACCTTCACGCCGTTGGCCGACTGCAGGTCGAAGACCTTCCAGCTGCCGTCAGGCTCCCGCACGATCCGGCAGTGCTGCCTGGAGACCGACCGGTGGTCCACGGCGACGTCGTTCTCGGACGCCTTGCCGACGATCACGACCGTTCGATCGAGGAGGAACTCACGCCCTGCGTGCTCGGTGGTCAGCACGACGAGCTTGGGGGCCTCGCCGCGCGGGACCTCCTCGGCGCGGCGACCGTCGTCACGAGAGGCGGCCTTGATGACGCTCGTCGGCTCGTTCTTGTGCGGCGCCTGCGGGCCCGCCGCCGAGCGCGTCGGCTGCAGCGCGAGCGGCGAGTTGAGCATCGCCTCGTCGTACGCCGGCACGCGGATCGTCTGTTTCAGATCGTCCGGCACGACGTGCTGCGCCGTCGCGATCGCTGCGGGATCCGCCGCCGCCTGCGCCGCCGCCTCCGCCTCGATCGCGAGGTCGTAGTCGCCGACCTCGATGAGGTCGCCGGGCTTCACGGGCTGGCGCTCGCCGATGCGATCGCCGTTGACCCGGACCCCGTTGTAACTACCGAGATCCTCTATGAAGACATGACCGTTCTGGCGCGTCAGCCGGCAGTGCCGACGCGAGACGTTCCGCTCGGTCAGGCGGATGGTGTTCCCCTCCTGCCGACCAATGGTGAGCTCTTCGCGCAAGAACGGAACGACGGTCTTTCGACCCTCGTCGTCCTCGATGATCAGCTTCATCGAGCCTCCGCCCGACCGTTCCGGGACTGTAGCGATACCCGATCCCATACCACGGCTCCTACGGACCGCACAACGAGCGGACCGCTTGGAATCGCTGCGTTTTTCCCGGCCGCCGCCCTACCATGCGTTTCGTGGCGGCTCCGTTCACGATCCGGACGCCCTCGGGCGAGGAGGCCCTCGAACTCGAGGAGCTCGAGGCCCGCGTGCGCCGCGGGGAGGTAGACGCCTCGACCCCGGTGCGGTTCCCGCCGGTCACGGGCCATCTCTTCGTGCGCGCCGCCGAGCTCCCGATCCTGCGGCCTCACTTCCAGACGCGCGCGCTCTCGTTCCAGCGCGCCTTCCACCTTGGACGCGTGCCGCTGCTGACCGGCGCCGTCGCGCTCGCCTGCCTCGTGGTCTTCGGGCTCGAGGGTGGGCTCGAAGGCCCGATCGAGCTGGAGACGATGGTCGCGCTCGGCGCGAAGGCGGGGCCGCTGATCGTCGATCTCGGCCAGTGGTGGCGGCTGTTCACGGCGAACCTGGTCCACCGGGATCTCGCGCACCTCGGCTTCAATCTCTTCGTGCTCTTCCACTTCGGCGCGGCGCTCGAGAACGCCTATCGGCCGCTCGATCACGCGCTGATCCTGCTCGCGAGCGCGCTCGGCACGACGCTGGCCTCGCTCGCGGGCGGCGACGAGCTCTCCGCGGGCGCCTCCGGGATCGCATACGGCATGCTCGGTGGCGCGGTCGTCTTCGGCCTCCGCTACCGGCGGATCCTGCCGGAGAAATACCGCAGGGTGCTCGGCGGCGCCGTGATCCCGACGGTGCTCGTCTTCCTCTTCATCGGGTTCACGAGCGCCGGCATCGACAACTTCGGTCACCTCGGCGGCCTGCTCTGCGGCGCGGGCACGACCGCGCTCTTCACGCCGCGGCTGCTCGCGGGGCCACCGGGGCGGACCGCGACGCTCAAGGTGAGCGTGCTCGTCGTGATCGCGGCGGGGTTGCTCGCGGGCGGGCCGATCGTCGGGCCGCTGCTCGCGACCGTCCGGACCGAGCGGGACGACGCGTGGGGCGTGCAGCTGCGCGTGCCGTCGCGCTGGCGACGCAGCGAAGAGCGCTTCGGCCACGTCGCGTGGTCCAACGGCCTGCCGCCCCCCGCGCGCGCCGCGGTGGCGCTCACGGGGCGCGTGGTCGACGACGAGCCGGGGCTGGAGGCCGAGGCGGAGCGCTTCGCGCAGCTCGCGCTCGTCGAGCCGGCCGAGGCGGGTCGCATCACCGACGTGCGGGTCGCGCCGCCGCGCTGGGCCCACGTCGGCGGCATGCTCGGCCTGCAGCTCGAGGCGCGCTACACGGAGGAGGGCGTTCGCACCATGCTGGTCGCGAATTTCTTCGCGCGCGGCAGCCTCGTCTACGCGCTCGTCCGACTCCGGCCCGAGGCGCTCGAGGCGTACGACCCGGTCCTGCAGGCGGTCGCCACGAGCCTCGTGCCGGTCGAGCCGGCGTTCCTGCGCGAGCGGCGGGCGGCGGCGTTGCTCTCGCCGTTCGATCCCGACGCGCTGCGGGCGCTCGCTGCGGCCGAGGCGCAGGCGGGCGGGCACGCGCTCGCCCGGGAGGTGCTCCGGATCGCAGAGCTGCACGCGCCGCACGACGGGCGCGCCTCGGCCATGCTCGCGTCGCTCGCGTTCGAGGACGGGTTGACGCGGGAGGGCTGCGCGGCGGCCGGGCGGGCGCTGCAGCGGGCGCCCCGCGACGCCGCGGTGCTGGAGGCGGTGGCAGACTGCGCCTGGGCGCGGGGCGACGGCCCGACGGCGCTGGCGCGGCTGCGGGACGCGGCGCTGGCGCGACCGGACGACGGGCGACTCGCCCGCAAACGTGCGCGCGCGCGGGCGGCGCTGGGGGAGGACCGATGGGACGACGAGTGAAGCTGGCGCTGCTGGCTGCGGTGGCGATCCTCTGCACCGCCGCGACGCCGCCTCCTGCGAAGGAGCTCGTCGAGCGGGCGCGGGAGCGAAACGCGCTCAACCCGTCGGGCGCCCGCGCGAAGGTGCGCTTCCGCGCGACGGACAAGGACGGCGTCGTCCGCGAGCGGCTCTTCACGACCGCCTCCCGGAAGATCGGCGGTCGGCTCCACACGGTCCTGCGCTTCTCGGAGCCGGCGGAGGTCGCGGGCGTCGCGATGCTCGTCGTCGAGAACCCGGGGGCGGCGGCCGATCAGTCGCTCTTCCTCCCGAAGCTGCGGCGCGTGCGCAAGGTCGCGGCGCAGCAGCGCGGCGAGAAGTTCGTCGGCACCGATCTGACCTACGCCGATCTCGCCGGCACCGGCCTCGTCGAGGGCGCGTGGGAGAACGCGGGCGAAGAGAAGGTCGAGGGCCAGCCGGCGTGGGTGCTCGCCGGCGCGCCGACGGGCGAGGGGCCGTACGGCCGCGTGAAGGTCTGGGTGCACCAGGGGCTCTTCGTCACGCTCAAGGCGGAGTTCTTCGATCGCGGCGGCGCGCTCGTGAAGACGTACGAGGTGAAGCGGCTCAAGGAGATCGAGCCGGGGCGCTACGTCGCGATGGAGTCCGTCGTGCGCAGCGTCGCGGGCTCGTCGACCGAGGTGCTCGTGCTCGAGCTCGATCCGAAGGCGACGCTCGCGGACGACGAGTTCACGGAGCGGGCGCTCGAGCGGTGAGGACTCGCCGACACCTCGGCGCGACGGGCGTGGCGCTGCTCGCGTCGTGCAGCATGGCCAGCGTCGCCGCTGCCTCCGAGCCGCCGCCGGCAGTGCTGCCCTCCGCCCCCTCGACCGGTCTGACGATCGAGCCCCTCGCGCCGGCCCCCGGACTGGCGATCGAGCCTCTCGCGCCAGCCCCCGGCCTGGCGATCGAGCCCCTCGCCCCAGTCGCCCCCGCCGCCCCGACCGAGACCCGCCTCTTCGGCGCCGTCGCCACCTCGAGCGCGATCGACACCCGCTGGGAGCCGCTCGAGCACGTCGTCGACCAGCGCGAGCGCCTCCGCCTCGGCGTCGAGCACCGCGACGCCGCCGGCCGCCGGTTCTGGATCGAAGGTCGCCTCACGCACTTCCTCGTCGCGCGCGAGCCGTCCCGCGCGCATCCGCTCGGCCGCGAGCGCAAGGCAGAGCTGCTCGTCGAGCCGGGCGAGCTCTACGTCGATCTCCCCGCCGGCCCGCTCCGGCTGCGTCTGGGCCACCAGGTGCTCTCCTTCGCCGCCAACCCCGGCTTCTCCGCCGCCGAGCCGCTCGTCCCGCTCGATCTCACGGCGCCGCCGCCCGCGGGCGATCCGGAAGCAGCAAAGCTGCCCGTGCCGGCGGCGAAGCTCTCGTGGGAGCTCGCGCCGCCCCTCTCGATCGATCTGGTGCTCGTGCCGGTCGCGATCCCCTCGCGCCTCTCGCTCTCGGGCCAGGACTTCTCGCTCGCCCAGCCCGGCGGACCGCTGCTGCTGCCGGCGCTCTCCGCGTTCGTCGATCCGACCGTCGAAGATCGACTCCAGGACGCGCTGCTCGCCGGCCGTCGGCCGCGCGCCTACCTCGTGAACGGCGACGCCGCGCTGACGCTCGCGCTGCGCCCGGCGGGCGGCCCCGATCTGCGCCTCACGCACGCCGAGGCGTGGGACAAGCTGCCACACTTCACGCTCGATCCCGCGCTCCAGCGCGTGCTCGCCGCGCTCGCCGCCGGCCGAAACCCCGCGACGGATCCCGCGCTCCAGCGCGAGCTCGAGCGCCTCTCGCTCGCCGCCCAGCGAGGTGGCGCGGGCGATCTCGTGACGAGCGAGCTCGGACGCACGCGCGTCACCTCCGCCGCCGCGACCTGGCTCGTGGGCGACGCGCAGCTCGATCTCGACCTCGCGTTCGAGCCGACCCGCACCCTCTACGTGATCGCGCCGGCCTCGGACGGTACGCAGGCCGTCGCGCCGCGCCACCGTCGCACCGTCGCGGCGGCGCTGGGCGTCTCGGACGCGGACGGCGGCGATTGGCTGCTCGCGGGCCGGCTCGGCGCCGAGCTGATCTTCGGCGTGCGGCCCGACGAGTGGCTGATCTTTCTGGAGACCGAGGACGACGCGGGCGACGCGCGGCGCGTGCTGCGCGGCTCGGCGGGCGGCAGCGTCACGTGGCGGCCGGAGGAGGGCGACGTCGAGCTCTCGCTGAGCGGCTCGGTCGGGCTGCCGCAGCGTGATTTCCTCGCCGTCCCGAGGGCATCCCTGCAGCTCGTGCCGGACGTCACGCTCGGGGTGGAGGCCTGGATCCTCGACGGCCCGACCGGCTCGATCGGCGGGCTCTTCTCTCGCAACGATCGCGTCGCGTGCACGGTCGACGCGGCGTTCTGACCCGCGTTACTTGCGGCCGGGCCGGGCGACGAGCACGCGGCGCACGCCGTTGGAGGCGCCGTCGGGCTGCACGACGAACGAGTCGGGCTCGAAGCCGCGCTTCTCCAGATCGACCCGGTGCGGCTCGTCGAGTCGGACGACCGGCAGCTCGAGCGGCGTGACGCCGACCTCACGGCCGTCGACGCGCACGGTCGCGCCCGCCGGTTCGCTGTCGATCCGCAGCGGCCCCATAGAGCTGCGAAGCTTCACGTAGAGCGCGATCGCGCCGTGTTCGCCCGGCGCGACGCGGCGCTGCTCCTCGCGATGCTCCGGCAGTCGCAGCAGCAGATCCGCGCCGGTCTCGGGCACCTTCGCGGTCGTCGCGAGCGGCGTCGCGCCCAGTCGCACGCCGTCGAGGAGCACCTCCGCGCCCGCCGGCTCCGAGAAGACCGAGAGCGGCATCGGCCGGAGCGCCTGCAGCCCCGCGAGCCCCGCCGCGCCCGCCCCGATCCCGAGCGTCGCGCCGAGCGCGATCCCGAGCCCGAGCCGGGAGCGCGGAGCACCGCCGCTGCCGGGTCGCTGCGCGTCGCTCCGGCTCTTCGGGCCGTGGCGGCCGGGCGTCCGCTCGGGCAGCGCGATCCCGGAGATGTTGGGCAGCGAGATCGAGCCGGTCGGATCGAAGGCCGAGACGAAGACGCGCGTGCTCAGCTCCGGCTCCGTCATGCCGCGCGGACGATGCTCCATCGCGCGCGTCGCGGTCGCGGCCTGCTCCGGCTGGGCCCCCGCGGCCGCTGCCTGCGCCGCCTGCGCAGCTTGCCGGCCGTTGACCAGCACCTTGATCGTGAGGCCATCGTTGCCGCGCAGTCGCTGCTGCTTCTCGATCCGCTCCCGGTAGAGGTCCTTCATCGTCACCGAGAGGTGCTCGGCGACGGCCAGCGTGGGCGTCGGGAAGAGGAAGTCGATCAGCTCGTCCGCCATCTCCTTGGCGGTCTGAAAGCGCTGATCACGGCTGTGCGCGAGCGCCTTCACGACGAACTCGTCGAGGATCGGCGGCAGCGAGGGGTTCGCCTCCGAGGGCGGCACGACGCGTCGCTTCCGCGAGGCCTTGAGCTCTTCGACGGTCTTCACGCGCCCGAACGGATGCTGCCCGGTGAGCAGCTCGTAGAGGAGCACGCCGGCCGCAAAGGTGTCCACGCGGTGATCGAACCAATCGCCCTCGGCCTGCTCGGGGGCGACGTAATTCAGCTTCCCCATCAGCGTGCCGCGCTTGTAGTTCGACAGCGAGGTCGCGGCGCGGGCGATGCCGAAGTCGAGCAGCTTCACGCCGCCATCCCACGTCACCATCACGTTGTCGGGAGAGACGTCGCAGTGGACGATGCCGAGCGGGTTGCCCGCGCCGTCGGTCCTTCGGTGGGCGTAGTCGAGGCCGCGCAGCACCTCGAGCGCGACGTAGATCGACTGCTCGATCGTGAAGGGGCGCTGGAGCCGCTGCGTGGTCCAGAGCACGTCGTGCAGCGTCGAGCCCTCGACGTACTCCATCGAGAGGAAGTAGACGCCCTCGATCTCGCCGAGCTCGTAGATCTGCGCGATCGTCGGATGCGTCAGGGCGACGGTGAGCTTCGCCTCGTTGATCAGCATCTTGACGAACTGCTGATCCGCCGAGAGGTTCGGCAGGATCCGCTTGACCGCCAGCTCCTTCTCGAACCCGCCTGCGCCTGCGGCCTTCGCACGGAAGATCTCGGCCATCCCGCCGGCCGCGACCTTCTGCAGCAGGTAGAATTTTCCGAAGAGCTGCGGCCGGAACTCCGGCGCTGGCTGTGGGGTGCTCGACATTCGGCGGGGCTACCGTAAGCCCTCCCCGACACCTTGTCGAATACGTGACGTTCAGCCGTCGCCGGGCTTCTTGGGCGGGGCGACGGGCTGCGCCGCCGGGGGGGCGCCGTGGTACGCGGGGTCCCACGGGTTCGCCGGCAGCCCGGGCACCGCGACGGGCGCCGGCGAGGCCGCGACGCCGGGCATCGCGAACGACCCGAGCGGCGGGATCAGCAGGGGCGGGACCTGCAGCGGTGGGACCTGCATCCCGGGCATCGAAGAGAGCGGGACGGCCGCGGAGGGGACGGCCGCGCCAGGCATCCCCGCGTACGGCAGCCCGAAGCCGGGCACGCCGAACCCGGGCATCGGCGCGGAGGGGACGGGCGCGCCGGGGATCGGCGGAGATCCCGGGGAGGCGTAGCCGAGGCCGGCGAGCGCAGCGGCGAGGCCACCGCCCGGCGGGGCCGCGGGAGGGGCTGCGGGCGGCGCTGCGGGCGGCGCGCCGGCGGACGATCCAGCAGAGCTGCCCGATCCACCGTGGCCCGCTGCGCCGAGGCTCGGTGCGCCGAGGCCCGCGAGCGTCGCAGCGAGGCTCGGGGCGGGCACGGGCGGCGCGGCGGCGACCGGGGCCGCGGCCGCGCTTGGCGGCGGAGTGGCCGTGGGCGCGGCCGGCGTGGGCACTGCAGGCGCGGCGGGCTCGCTCGAGCCGCCGAACATCTTTGCGGCAGCGCCTGCGAGGGCCGCGAGACCAGCGGCGCCGCCCACGAGCTTGAGCGCAGTGCCGAACGCACCGCCCCCGCCGTCGTCGCCCGACGAGGGCGCGGGCGCGGCGGCGATGGGCGCAGGCGCGGCGACGGGCGCAGGCGCGGCGGCGATGGGGGCGGTCGCGGCGGGAGCGGTCTCCCAGAAGCCGCCGCCGGTCGCGGCAGGCGCGGCCTTCGGCGCAGCAGCGGTCGGTGCGGCCGTCGGCTCGTCCCAGAAGCCACCGGCCGCCGGGGCGGACGCGGGCGCAGCAGCGGCGGGCGCGGCCTTGGGCGCAGCAGCAGCGGTCGGTGCGGCCGCCGGTTCGTCCCAGAAGCCGCCGGTCGTCGCCGCAGCAGCGGGCGCTGCGGCGGCCCACGCGACGGTCGGCGTCGGCTTCGGCGCTGCGGGCGCCGGCGCGCTCGCGGGGGTCGATGCGGGCGTCGCGCCCCAGAAATCGTCGTTCGGAACCATGCGCCGCGCCTCCACCAGAGGACAGAGAGGCCCCGACTCTACCCGGATCGGGCCCGCCGGCGAGGCCGGGCAGCAACGCAGCGAATGGCCACGCCACGGCGAGCGCGCCGCCTGCCCGGTCGACGCGAAGCCCGACGCGCGACGCCCAGGAAGATCAAGGCTCCCACGCAAGCAGGGAGGGCCGGGACGTCGGTCCCCGCCAGGCGAGGCCGAGCGTCCGGCACGACGGGAGCCGGGGGGCGCTCCCTCGTCAGGCTTCGGTCGCCGGCGGCTTCTTCGCGGCCCGCTTCGGCGCCGCCTTCTTCGCGCCCGCCACCTTCTCCGCCTTTGGCTTCTTCTCCGCCGCGGGCGCGCGCGGGGCCCGGGTCGCCGGCGTCCGCTTCGGCTTCTTCCCGCCGCCCTCCGCCACGCGCGTCGCGAGCACGAGGACCGCCTGCTCCAGCGTCACCTGTGCGGGGTCGATGCTCTCCTTGCCGACCGTCGCGTTGGTCTCGCCGTGCTTCACGTAGTAGCCGAACTTTCCCTCGTAGAGGAAGACAGGTTTGCCGTCCGTCGGGTGCTTGCCGACCTCGCGCAGCGGCACCGCCTGGTTGCGGCCGCGTCCCTTGGGCACCGCGAGGAGCTCGAGCGCGCGCGGCAGCTCCACCGCGAGCACGTCGTCCTCCTTCTTGAGCGAGCGGTACTCGCCGTCGTGCACGACGTACGGGCCGAAGCGCCCGAGCCCCGCGCGCACGTCCTTGCCCGACTCCGGGTGCGCGCCGAGCAGCCGCGGCAGCTCGAGCACGCGCAGCGCCATCGTCAGATCGATCCCCTTGGGATCGACCCCCGGCGGGATCGAGACGCGCTTGGGCTTCTCCTCGTCGGCGCCGTCGCCGAGCTGGAGGTAGGGCCCGTACTGGCCGGTCTTGAAATAGACCGTCTTGCCGCCCTTCGGATCGACGCCGAGCCCCTGCTCGCGGCGCTCGTACTTCTCGAGCAGCTCGAGCACGGAGGCCGGCGTGAGATCCCCCGGCGCGACGTCCTCGGGGATCGACGCCTTGCGCGGCTCCGCGCCCGCCTCGCGCAGCTCGAGGTACGGGCCGAACTTTCCGACGAAGACCTCGATCCCGGGCAGCGGCCGCGGGAACTTCACGACCTTCGCGCTCTTCGGATCGATCTTCTCGTCCTGCGACTCGATCCGCGTGCGGAGCCCGGCGGGCCCGAGGAAGAAGCTATGCAGATAGGGCTGCGCCTCGAGCTGCCCTTCGGCGATCGCGTCGAGCGACTCCTCCATCTTGGAGGTGAACTTCGTGTCGACGAGCTCCGGGAAGTTGTGCTCCAGCAGATCCGTCACGACGAACGCCGTGAAGGTCGGCACGAGCTGGTTGCCCTGCTTGCCGGCATAGCCGCGGTCGAGGATCGTCCCGACGATCGTCGCGTAGGTCGACGGTCGCCCGACGCCCTCCTTCTCGAGCAGCTGGATGAGAGACGCCTCCGTGTAGCGCGCGGGCGGCTTCGTCTCGTGGCCGAGCGCCTCGAGCGCCTGCACGTCGAGCCGGTCGCCCGCCTGCAGCGGCGGGAGGATCCGCTCGCGCTGCTCGAGGGCGGCGTCGGTGTCGTCCTCGCCCTCGACGTAGGCGCGCAGGTAGCCGGGGAAAGCGATGCGCATGCCGCTCGTGGTCAGCTCTGCGTCTGCCGCCTCGATCTTCACGCTCGTCTGCAGCTGCTTCGCCTCCGCCATCTGCGTGGCGAGGGTCCGCATCCAGATCATCTCGTAGAGCTCGAAGTCGCGGCCGGCGAGGCCGAGCTCCTTGGGCGAGGCGAAGTCGGTCGAGGGCCGGATCGCCTCGTGCGCCTCCTGCGCGCCCTTGGAATTCGTCTTGAACCGGCGGGGCTCGTCCGAGACGAACTCCTTGCCGAAGCGCGCCTCGACCTCTTTCCGGGCCGCGAGGATCGCGTCGTTCGAGAGGTTCACGGAGTCGGTGCGCATGTAGGTGATGAGGCCGCGCTCGTAGAGGCTCTGCGCGATGCGCATGGTCTCCTTGGCCGACAGGCCGAGCTTGCGGTTCGCCTCCTGCTGCAGCGTCGAGGTGATGAACGGCGGGCCGGGCCGCTTCGTGACCGGCTTCTCCTCCACGCTCTTCACGACGAACGGCACGCCCTGCAGTCGGGCGACGAGCGCACGGGCGCCGGCCTCGTCGAGCAGCAGGATCTTCTCTGGCGCCTTGAGCGTGCCGGTCGTCTCGTCGAAGTCCTTGCCGCTCGCGACGCGCTTGCCACCGACGCTCGAGAGCGTCGCGTCGAACGGCTCGCCCTTCGTCAGCTTCGCCAGCAGGTCCCAGTAGGACGCGCGCTGGAACGCCATGCGCTCGCGCTCGCGGCGGACGAGCAGCCCCATCGCGACCGACTGCACGCGGCCGGCGGAGAGCCCGAACGCGATCTTCTTCCAGAGCAGCGGCGAGAGGCCGTAGCCGACGAGGCGGTCGAGGATGCGCCGGGTCTCCTGGGCGCGCACGAGCGAGTCGTCGAGCTTGCGGGTGTGCTGGAGCGCCTCGAGGATCGCGCCCTTCGTGATCTCGTGGAAGACGAGCCGCTCGAAGGGGACCTTCGGCTTGAGCACCTCGAGCAGGTGCCAGGAGATCGACTCTCCCTCGCGGTCTTCATCGGTCGCGAGCAGGAGCTTGTCGGCGTCCTTGAGCAACTCCTTGAGCTCGGCGACGATCTTCTTCTTCTTCGGCGGCACGATGTAGAGCGGCGCGAAGTCGTGCTCGACGTCGACGCCGATCCGGCTCCACGGCTCCTTCTTGACCTTCTCCGGGATCTCGGTGGCGGACTGCGGCAGGTCCCGCACGTGGCCCATGCAGGCCTCGACGCGGTACCCCGGCGGGAGGAATTTCTTGATCGTCTTCGCCTTCGTGGGCGATTCGACGATCACGAGCACACTCATCCCGAACCACCTCTCGACGCGTTCCGGCCGCTCCCGGAAAAGGGCGGCAACATCCACGGATCGACCCGGGAGCGCAAGGCGAACGCGCGGGGAGGGCGCCCAAGCGGCCGGAATCACACCGCCGGAGGACGGGTCGAACGACGCCCCTCGCGCGGGCGTAGAACGCGCGCGACACGGCACCGGGAGGACGACATGGGCGCGCTGGGGTGGGTCTGTTTCGGCTTCTTCGCGGGGCTGCTGGCGCGGGCGATCCTGCCCGGCGAGCAGAAGATGGGGCTCATCAAGACCACGCTGCTCGGCGTCGCGGGCTCGTTCCTCGGCGGCTCGATCCAGGCGCTCGCGACCGGCGGCGACCCGCTGCAGCTCCAGGCGACGGGCTTCATCGGCGCGGTGCTCGGCGCGATGGCCGTGCTCGTCGTCTACGGGCTCGTCTTCGGCGGGAAGAAGAAGGCCGAGTAGCGCGGCGACCGGCAGGCGCGACGGGACACGCCCGCGACGCCGCCCGCCGAACGAGCCCGGGGGCCGCGGGATCGCTCCCGGGCCCCCGCGTGAGCAGCGTCGTGTCGGCGCTACTTCTTCGCGCCGACCAGCCGCACCGCAGAGCTGCTCGCATAGCCCGAGACCATCACGTGCACCGTCGCGTCGTTGGGCACCTCGACGGTGCAGCTCTCCGTCGAGTGGCCCGCGTAGGGGCGGCAGTCGTACGAGCTGGTCGTGGGCGCGCCGCCGACCTTCACGTACAGGTCTGCGTCGCCCGAGCCCGTGAGCGCGAAGGTGTACGAGCCGGCCGCGAGCTTCTGCGCGACCCAGGTCTTCTGCGCGCCCTTCGCGAGCGTGAAGGCCTCGTCGATCCCGGCCCACACCGCGGCCGCCGGCGCGACCGTGCCGGGGATCTCGAGGACGAAGTCGCTCTTCTCGGCGTAGCCGAAGAGGGAGACGAAGATCCGCTGGCCCGCCGGCACCGTCAGCTCGCAGCGCTCGTTGCTGTCGCCCGCGTAGGGCCGGCAGTCGTAGACCGAACGCGTCGGCTGCGCGCCGACCTTCACGTAGAGATCCGCGTCGCCCGTACCCGTGAGCGTCACCGTGTAGCGACCGGCCGGCAGCGCCGGGCTCTGGTAGCGGAGCTCCTCGTCGGCGTCGACCGAGCCCTCCTCGTGCATCCCGGCGAAGCCCTCGACGTTGGCCTGGCCCGCGCCGCCGGCGTTCCCGCCGGGGACGAAGACGTTGTCCTCTTCCCCGGTGACGACGACGACCTGGCTCGAGGAGATCGAGCGGAAGATCTGCTCGTAGGTCTTCGGAGCGTCGGGCTTGAGCAGCGCGCCGACGAGCGCCATCGTCGACTCCGACATGTTCGCGAAGAAGGACGGCATCGCGTTGGTCACGAACTCCAGGTACTTCGTGCCGGTCGGGTCGTCCGCGTTGAGGCGCGCGCGGGACTGCGCGAGCGAGCCGTCGACGTAGGCGTAGGTGTCGCAGCCGTTCATGAAGAGGATGAGGTACTGGCCGGCGACGAAGTCGCCCTTGCTGGCGAGCGCGCGGACGTTCGCGCCGAGGCCGGCGTGGCCGTTGTAGAGGATGAGGTCGGCGCGGGTCGAGAGCCCGGCGTAGCGCGTGTTGAAGCTCGCGCCAGCGGTGCGGACGTTGTCGACGAGCAGCGCGGTGACGAAGACCTTCTTGCCGTTGGGGAGCGTGCCCTCGAAGGAGACCTCGGGCGTCTCGACCCCGACGCGCGGGGGGAGCGTGGCCGGCGTGGTGGTCACCGAAGCCGCGCGCAGCTCGCGCTTCATCGCCTGCACGAACTCGTCGTAGCCCTCGATGCCGGCGTCCGCGTGCGTGGTCGCGCCGTCCTCGAACTTGCCGAAGATCGCGACGACGCGGAGGGCGCCGTCCTCCCAGACCTTGTGGTATTCCGGGTACTTGCCGCTCGTGTTCTCAGGCGAGGTCGTGATCGTCGCGGTGGCCTCGACGATGTCTCCCGCGGCGAGCTGGCAGCGCGTCGCGTTGGGCCGGTAGTAGTAAAACATCGAGCCGGAATCGACGTCGTGCGCGCCCGCGTCGACGCAGTCGTGGCCGTACGTCGTCGCGAAGGTGTTCTGCCCGTTGTACGAGACGTCGCGCGGCAGCCGCACGCGGTACGAGGTGGGCAGGTTCGTCTTGCTGCCCCACGCCACCGGCACCTTCGCGGCGTAGGAGACCTTCGTGTTCCCGCCGCCCGCGGGCTCGGCCTTCACGTCGGTCAGCGTCACCTTGTCGAGGCGCGCCACGGCGCGGTTCCCGTTGAGGTGGCCGGTCAGATAGAGCAGCTGCGCGTTGACCTGCCCGTTGAGATCCCAGGCGCTCGTCGTGAGCAGCTCGCCCTGGAACGTGAAGTCGAGCAGCGTCGCCTCGGCCGAGGAGAAGTTCTTGTCGGCCGTGGCGGGCGTCCCGGCGTCGACCGGCGTCGTCTCGACAGTGCCTTCGCCGCAGGCGGCGAGGAGTGCGGCGAGGGTCAGCAGGGTCAGGCGCTTCATGGTTCTCTCCGGGCAGTCCGACGTTGGCTCCAGAGTGTGCATCTGTCGTGCCATGTGGGCTTTCCGCTCACACCGTCTCCAAGTCCGCGGATCGTGGTGGGCCCGCCCCAAGGACCGTACAGCTCCTGAACGGTGCTGGTGTAGGCATGCGCGCACCTGGGGGCCCGACGTTCGGGCCGGGCCCGAAGATCGGGCCCCCCGACGGCTCCCGGCCACTGCGGTCCTCGTGCTACGAAGGCCCCAATGTCGACTCGTTGGGAGCTCATCCGCGCCGTCGAGGCTCGCCTCGCCGACGAAGAGGGCACGCTCGTCAAGGAGGGCGCGCACCTGCGCGTCGCGCTCTGCTACCCGAGCCCGTACCACGTCGGCATGTCGTCGCTCGGCTACCAGACGATCTACCGGGAGATCCACGCGCACCCCGGCGCCACGGCCGAGCGCGCGTTCCTGCCCGACGACGTCGACGCCTTCCGCGCCTCCGGCTCGCCGCTCTTCACGTACGAGACGCAGAGGCCGGTCGGCGGCCACGACCTGCTCGCGTTCTCGGTGGCGTACGAGCCCGAGATCACCGGCCTGTTCGAGATGCTCCGGCTCTCGGGGCTGCCGGTGCTGCGCGAGGAGCGCGGCGGT
>CAYHCR010000013.1:0-15843 GCA_964354895.1 uncultured Myxococcales bacterium
ATCCGTGCGGTCGATCGTTGAGATCATCGACGAAGTCGATGCGTCGGTCGCGCCGGAGCCGGCTGATGTAGTTGTTGCGCAGAATCGTGAACAGCCACCCCTTGTAGTGACTGCCCTCAGGGACGCGGTCGAGCGCATCGAACGCTTTCAAGAGCGTCTCTTGCACCAGGTCCTCCGCATCCGCTGGCTCGCGGCAGAGCCGCAAGGCGAAGTGGTACAGAGCATCCGCGTGCGGCATGAGCCGCTCCCGAAAGCGTTGTTCGCGCTTGTTTTCACGAGACCAGGGCCATCGCATCGGCGGCTCTCCTCAACTTCGATGTTCGCGTTCGTGCTGCCACTCCGTGTGCGCAACACCGCGAGCTACGAACGCGTCACGGGCTCGAACGATCTTGCGAACGTCGGGCTTGAGGGCAAACGCGCGGGCGACGGTCTTGGTTCAGCCGTCCTTTGGCCTTAAGGCCGCCTGTCGCGTCCCGATGAATCGGACATGCGCGTGACCTCACTTCCGTTCTTGTTCGTCGTGACCACGATCGCTGGATGCGCCCAGTACCAGGACGGCATCTTCGATCGCCTCGACGTCTCGGCCGCACGCGCACCGACGCCGGGGCCAGCGCTTGTGCTCAACGTCGCGGAGGCCGCCGAGCCGCTGGGAGACGCGCCAGCAGACGCGTCCGATGCGCAACGGACGGCGCTCTGGTGGGTCAATCACTTCCGCGCGAAGGCGGGGCTCGCGGTGCTCGTCAACCGGCCGCTCAATGGCCTGCGCGGCGATCGCGTGGTGCGGCTCGCCGATCCGCCCGTGCTCGTCCCGAAGGCGCCGTTCCCCGAAGCGCTCGAGGAGGTGCAGGCGCTCGAGGCGATCTTCGCGCAGGACTTCGCGCCGAAGATCCGCGTCGATGGCGCAGGTCCCCGGCCCGAGCAGCTGCTGCGCTGGGGCAAGGAGCTCGCGACGGCGCCCCAGCAGGTCCAGGGGCTCGACGCGTGGGCGCAGCTGCAGCAGCAGCGGATCGGGCCCGAGGTCAACCAGGTGCTGCAGGTGCTCGCGCAGGGCTTCCGCGCCGACGCCGGCTTCTCCGCGTGGGCGAAGCGCTACGCCGAGACGCTCTCCCGCCTGCTCGAGGCGATCACCTCGGAGCTGCTCGGCAAGGCGCGGGCGCAGTCGGACAAGCTCAAGGCGGATCTGCACGTACACACGCCCGAGGCGTGGAAGGGCGCGTCGCTCTCCCGGATCGCGCTCGGGGCGCTGCTCTCCGACGCGGACGTGACGAGCGTGCTGGTCGGCATGCGGCGGCCGGCCTACGTGGACGACGCGCTCGGCGCGG
Source organism: uncultured Myxococcales bacterium (assembly GCA_964354895.1). GTDB lineage: Bacteria > Myxococcota > Myxococcia > Myxococcales > Vulgatibacteraceae > CAYHCR01. The sequence continues at coordinate 1,323 of CAYHCR010000013.1, forward strand.
TGGTGCTGCCGCCGCTCTCGCCCGAGGCGCGCACGGCGGTCTTCGGACTCTTCGGGAGGCGCGGTGGCGCGGAAGCGGACGACAAGGCCTGAGCCGCAGGGCGAGCGCGAGGATCCGATCGCGGCGCTCGTCGCGGACGGCGCCGTCGCGGCCGCCGCGCGTCGCGCGGAGGCCGAAGGGCTGCAGGACGACGCGCCCCTGCTCGCGTGGCTCGCGGCAGCGCGGCTGATCGAGGGCGTGACGGCGCCATGGAACGGCGCGCGGCTCGCGTTCGCCGCCCACCGTGGCGCGGCCCGCCCGGAGATCGCCCGGGCCGTCCACCGGCACCTCGCCCGCGGCTACGTGCGCGCGAGCGATCTCGAGTTCGGTCCCGGCGCGCTGCACGACGGCGCGCCGGCCGCGCTCGAGCTCCTGGCGGCAGAGCTTCCCCGCGAGGCCGCCGAGGGCCTCTTCGCCACGCTCTCGCGCCACCCGCGCAGCGCCGTCGCGGCGCTCGGCCTCGCCAACGCGCTGCACCGGCTCGGTCGCGTGGAGGAGGCGCGGGACCACTACCGGCGCGCGCTCCGCGTCGGCCCGCTCGGCGTCCCGCTCGAGTCGATCGAGGATCCGGAGGTCCGCGCGCTCGCCGCCGTCGCCGCCGAGCTGCGCCTGCCCGGCGACGCCCGCGTCTGGATGCCGATCTGCGGCGTGCTCGAGGACGTGCTGCCCCTCTCCGCGCTCGATCCGGTGCCCGGCAACGGCTTCGGCGACGGCACGCGCGCCTTCGATCTGCTCATCGCGCACAAGGGCGCGAAGTCGCCGGCGGAGCGCGCGGCCGTGCGGCGCGATCTGCAGCAGCTCGCCCCGTCGCTCTTCGCCGCGCTGCAGGACGCGCAGAAGCTCGACGGCCCCGGGGGCAAGGCGGGCTCGGCGTGAAGGTATGCCGGCCGATGCTGTTCGCGCTCGCGCTCGCCATGGGCTCCACCGGCTGCATCGCGTGGAGCCAGGCCAAGCAGCTCGTCGAGCCGCCCGCGCCCCACGAGCTGCACGGCGTGCCGTACCGCGGCGGTCCGGACTTCGATCCCGGGAAGCACGCGCTCGATCTCTACCGGCCCGACGGCCCCGGCCCGTTCCCGGTGCTCGTCTTCGTACACGGCGGCGGCTGGCGCGTCGGCGATCGCAGCTGGGGCACCTACGAGTCGACCGGCCGGCGCTTCGCCGCGCGCGGGTTTCTGACGATCGTCGTCTCGTACCGCATGGCGCCCGAGCACCGGCACCCCTTGCTGGTACAGGACGTCGCCGCGTCGATCGCCTGGGCGCTCGATCATGCGGCCGAACACGGCGGCGATCCGACGCGGATCGTGCTCTCCGGGCAGTCGGCCGGCGCGCACCTCGCGCTGCTCGCGACGAGCGATCCGCGCTGGCTCGCGGTCCACGGCCACGCGGCGCGCGAGCTCGCGGGGATCGTCGCGATCTCCGGGCCCTACGACCTGCTCGAGATGGGCCGCAGCCGCGTCCTCGTCGGCGCGCCGCTCGTCGAGCCGGCGTTCGGGCCGGACGAGGCGATCTGGCGCGAGGCGAGCCCGCTGCGCTGGGCCGGGGCGACGCCGCTGCCGCCGGTGCTCTTCGCGTGGGCCGACTCGGATCCGGAGATCCTGCAGCGCCAGGGCGAGCGGACCGCAAACGTGTACGAGCGACGCGGCGTGCGGGTCACGAGGACGATCGCGAGCTGGAAGGATCACCTCACGAGCGTCATGGATCTCGGCGAGGCGGGCGATCCGCTCGGCGACGAGGTCGAGCGCTTCGCGCGGGGTGTGCCGGCGGCGCGCCGCTGAGGATCAGGGTCGCAGCGCGAGGATCCGCGTGAAGGTCTCCGGCCGGGCCGGGATCGGGTCGACGTACTCGGCGCCGTCACCCCAGGTGCCGTCCGCGATCCGCGCGAGCACGTACTCCCGCAGCGCGCGCTGCTCGCTCGCGTCGAACGGCGTCACGGTCGCCTTGAGCGGCCCGGGCGGGAACCAGCCGTCGCCGCCCTTCGCGAGGTAGCCGATCGTCACGAACGTGAGCTCGGCCCGCGGCCGAAGCAGCCGGCCGTCGGTCACGATCGCGAGCGGGCGTCCGCGCTCGTCGGGGACGATCAGCGTGCGCACGCGCCGTCCCGGCGCCTTGATGCCCTTGACGGCGCCGTCCTCCGCGATCTCCTGCAGCTGCTCGACCTGGGCGGGGTCGTACTCGAGCCGCACCCCGCGGCTCACCTGCGGGAAGCGGCCGCGGCCCGTCCCGGCGCCGCGCAGGCTCGCCTCGAGCGTCTCGACGAGCCGCTCGTGCGTCGTGCGCACGACGACCAGCCCGTTGTCGAAGCGCAACGACGCCTGGATCTCGAGCAGGGAGAGCGGGCCGCCGAGGCGCGCGCCGGACTCGCGCACGATCGAGCCGATCGGCGCCCGGATCCCGCCGCCGTTGCGCAGCGCGAAGGTCGGCCCGCGCGCGGCAGGGAGCTTTGCGCGCGCCGCCCAGAGCATCGAGTCCGCCGAGAGATCGCCGAGGTTCGTCTGGCGGTTGCGCACCTCCTCGCGCGTCCCCTCGAGCCACTGCGCGACGTTCGCGAAGGGCCGCTGGAGCGGCCGCACGTAGTCGCCGACCTTGCCCTCGAGCACCACGCCCGCGGTCGAGAGGCGGCCGCCGGACTCGGCGAGCGAGCGGTCGTCGACCGGCCAGGGGCGCGAGGCGCCGTCGACGTCGATCACGCCGCCGCGCTCGTCGAGCGTGAGCCCGAGGCGACCCACGTAGCGATAGTGGCCGTCGACCGCCACCACGAGCACCTTTGCGCCGTCCTTCGCCGTGCGCCGCAGGGGGTAGCAGCCGTTCGTCGGCGTGGGGACGCAGCTCGCGTCGGGCGTCTCGCCGGGCAGGAGCCGCTGGCCGAGGCTCGCGAGCCGATCGTCGCCGCCGCCCGCGACGATGACGTCGACGCCGGTGAGCCCGAGGGACAGCAGCGCCAGCTCCTTCTCGACGCCCTGCAGGTGCGAGAGCAGCACGATCACGTCGAGCCCGTCCGCGGTGAGCGCGTCGACCTGCACCTGCACGCGCGCGACGAGCCGCTCGAGCGTGGGCGTCACCTTCACGCCCGCCGACGCGCTCGTGATCGAGCGCAGCAGCTCGGTGGTGCAGCCGACGAGGCCGACCGTCAGGCCGTCGCAGCGCGGACCGTCGGGGCCGTCGACGAGGCGACCCGCGCACGCCTTCGCGCGCGGCACGATGCGGCCGGGGGTGCGCTCGGCCCAGACCGTGCCGCCGCTCTTCTCGGGGGGCAGCCAGAGCGGCGCGAGCGGCTCGGTCGTGAAGTCGACGTTCGCCGTGATGTACGGGAACTTCTGCAGGGCGATCCGCTCTGCGAGGAAGCCGTCGCCCAGATCGAACTCGTGGTTGCCCAGCGCGCTCGCCTGAAAGTGCAGCTCTGCCGTCGCGAGCGCGACCGCGTTCTTCCCGTCGATGTCGACGTAGAGCAGCGGCGAGGGGAGCAGCAGATCGCCGGCGCCCACGCGGAGCACGGGCGCGGTCGCCATCGCCGTGAGGCCGTCGAAGATCCCCGCGACGCGCGCGATGCCGCCGAACGTGCCGGTCGCGCTTCCCGGCAGCGGGTTCGGGAGGAGCTCCGACTCCGAGTCGCCGAGGTGCAGCAGCACCAGCCCCCGCGGCGGGACCGGCGCGGGCGGCTCCTCGGCGGGCGCGGGCGCGGGCGGGACGGGGAGCGGGGTGACGCAGGCGCTCGCGAGCAGGAGCAGCAGGGCGAGGGACGCGGGCGCGCGCAAGAACTCTCCGGAGAGCACGCTCCGGAGCCTGCGGCCGGCGGGCGGCCTTGTCCACCCTTAGAACCGCACCCCCGCCTGCAGCCCCGGCCAGCCGGCGAAGCGCAGGGGCGCGGCGTCGGCGTCCCAGCGCGAGACGAGCCCGCGGCCGAAGACCGGCGGGTCGGCGCCCTCGTACGCGGTGACCGAGTAGGTCAGGCCCGCGAAGGGATCGGGGCCCGCGGTGCGCCAGGCCACGAGCGCGCGCGCCTGTCCCCACTGCACGTTCGTCGGCCGCCCGCGCGCCGTGACGGGCGAGCCGCCGACGAGCTCGAGGTCGAGGCCGACGCCCTCGGCCGGATCGATCGCCAGCCCGACGCCGAGCCACGCGATGGAGAAGGCGGCGCCTTCGCGGGCCTCCAGCAGCTCCGGCGCCGTCGTCCCGACGCCGAGCACGCCGTAGAAGCGTCGGCCGCCGAGCTCGCCCTGCAGCCCGGTGAAGAGCGCCTCTGTCGTGCAAAGCGAGAGCGCGTGTCGCCCGTCGCCGATCACGTTCACGAGCCCCAACGAGGCGCCGTCCATCGACGCCGAGACGTTGACGAGGCCGAACTGCAGGCCGGCCGCGGGTCCGTCCGAGACGTTGACGAGGCCGAACTGCACGCCGGCGAGCGCCCCTGCGTGATTGACGAGCGCGAGCTGCGCGCCGCGCGCGACGCCGGCGTGGTTGAAGCCCTGCGCGAGCTGCAGGCCGCGCAGCTCGCCCGAGACGACGTTCGCGCCGAGCACCGCCTGCAGCCCGGTGAGATCGCCGCTCACCGAGTTCGCGCCGAGCGAGAGCTGCAGCGCCTCCGACGAGGCGCCCAGGGAGTTCGCGCCGAAGCTCCACTGCAGCAGCCGATCGCCGCGGCCGCGCGCGCTCGTGGCGCCGAAGGCGAGCTGCAATCCTGACGCGTCGCCGCCTGCCTCCACGGCCCCGAACGCGAGCTGAAGCCCCCGCGAGTCCCCGGTCGTGCGGGCGGCGAAGAGGGCGACCTGCAGCCCGTCGTGCCGCGCCACGTCGCTCGCGAACAGACCGAGCACGAGCGGCGCGTCGACGCCAGGCATCGAGTCGTCCCTCGCGGGCACCGGGTGCTCCTCCGGTCGCAGTCCAGCGAGCAGGTCCCGGCCGTCCGCGCCGAGGTCCGCGCCGAGCTTCGCGAGCCCCGCGCCGAGATCGTTCTCCAGGGCCGCGATCCGCGACGAGAGCGGCCCGGTCGGCGCGGGCGGCACGACGCCGGCGGGCGGCACCCCGTCGTCGAGCGCGGGTCCGCCGCGCGCGACCGCGACCTCGAGCCCGCCGAGCGGCACGAGCGCTGCGGCGGTCACCAGCGTCGGTGCGCCCTCAGCGACCGAGACGCGCGCGCCGGAGCGGGCGCCGTCGCGATCGACCACGAGCTCGTACGCGCCCGGCTCGAGGCCGAGCTCGAGCGCCTGGCCCGCGCCCTTGTGCAGCTCTGCGGCGAGCCGGCCGCCGACGCCGCGCACGAAGATCCGCCCCTCGACGTCCTCGCCGAGCCGCAGCGCGGCCCGCGTCGCGCGCAGGTCCGTCATCACCAGATCTCCGGTGCCCGCGAGCTGGATGTCGAAGCCGGGGTGCTGCGGGCCGCTGCTCGTCTTCTCGGTCCGCGCGAGCGTCTCGTTGAAGGCAAAATGGTACGCCTCGTTGAGCGTCACGCGGCCGTCGCGCGTGACGTCCGCCGCGCCGCGCAGCCCGCTCACGAGGTAGTGCGTGAAGAAGGAGCCGCCGACCTTGTCGGACTCCTGCGCCGCCTCGTCGGCAGAGCTGGACGTCAGGAAGGCGTGGCCGCGCACCGCCGCCGAGGCGTCGACGACGAACGGCGGGCGCCACGTGCCGCCCTTGCCGCGCGTGAGCACGCCCGAGGCGCACGAGTCGACGACCGCGATGCGCACGTCGGCCGGCAGCCCGTCGATCGCCGCGCGCAGCTCCGGGTACGCCACGCGCTCGCCGCCGAGCAGCAGGCCGTCCTCGTCGGCGTGACCCGAGTAATAGACGACGACCTCGACGCGGGCGGCGCCGGCCCGGCCGGCGTCGAGCGAGCCGCGCAGCGCCTCGAACGCGGCGAGCAGTTGTGCGCGGGAGGGCTCCGCGAGGACGACGCGATCGCGCGGGTCGACCCCGCCGAGCTCGACGAGCACCTGGCCGACCTCGCGGGCGTCGGAGACCGCGTACCGGAGCTTCACGCGACCGGCGCCGCCGTCGTTCGCGCCGGCGAGCAGCGCGAACCGGCGCAGCGTGCCCGTCCCGGCGGCGGTCGGGGCCTTCGACGCCTCGTCGACGACGTCGGACGCGACGGGGATCGCGGCGAGCAGGAGCAGGGCGGCGAGCGCGCTCACGGCGTCTCTTTTCGGACGAGCACCGCGTGCTGCTCGAGCGCCTCGGGGAGCGCGAGCGGTTCGTCCACCGCCGCCGCGCCGCGGGCCGCGAGCGCCTCGGCCGCGCGCAGCACCGCTGCGACCGGGAAGCTCTGCCGGGAGGTCACGAGGAAGAAGCGCTCGAAGCGCGGCGCGTCGTCGAGCTCGTAGGCGCGCGGCAGCGCGATCTCGCCGGAGGGATCAAAGCGCGGGGCGAGCTCGGCGCGCTCGGGCGCGTGGAGCGTCACAGCGCCGCGGCCATCGATCGAGAGCACGGCCGCGAACGGCCGGCCCGCCGCCAGCACGCCGAGCTGCAGCAGATCGCCCGGCGCGGCGCCCGCGCCTTCGGGCAGTCGCTCGGCCACGTCTCCGAGCTTGCGGTAGAGGCGCAGCTGCGGCTGCAGACCTTTCTCGAGGATCACCTCGGGCGCCTCGAGGCCCGGGGGTGGCGCCTGCGGCAGCAGCAGCACGAGCGACAGCGCGGCCGCGGCGGCGATCGGCAGGACGAAGAAGAGCTGCCGCGGAAGGCGCGATGCGGCGCCCGGCTCGTGCCCCGCCGCCCGGCGTCGGATCTCGGCGAGGGCGGGGCCGGGCGGGTGCGCGTCGAGCGTCGTGCGATCGTCCTGCGCGAGCCGCTCGAGCAGGTGCAGCTCCCCCCGCTCCGCGAGGCGCGCGTGCAGCGCGTCGGCCTGCGCCTGCGGCAGCTCGCCACGGTGGAGCCGCTCCAGCAGCCAGAACGGGATCGGAGGCGCGCCCATGCTCAGACCTCCCCGTTCCCCGCGCGGGCCTGCACGCGCGCCTTCATCGTCCGCAGCCGCTTGCGCACGCCGGAGACCGAGAGCCCGACCTCGGCGGCGGTCTCCTCCAGCGTCAGCCCATCGACGAGGTGCAGCACGAGCACCAGTCGCGTCGAGTCGGGCTCGTCGCCGAGCAGTCGGTCGAGCATCCGGCGCGCGACGTTGCGCCCCTCGTGGTCCGTCGCGTCGGCGATCTGCAGCAGGAGCGCCTCGTCGCCGTCCTCCGGATGGCGGCGATCGCTGCGCAGCCGGTTGAGACACTCGTTCGTCGCGATGCGCAGGAGCAGCCCGGCGGGCTTCTCGCCCGTCAACGCCGCCTCGCTGCGCAGCACCTTCACGAAGACGTCGTGCATCGCGTCCACGGCCTTCTCCTCGTCGCGCAGCAGCCGCCGGCAGCGCCGCAGCACCATCGGGCCATGGGCCCGGTAGAGGGCGTCGACGTCGAGTGGCAGGGCGCTGGCTCCTCGTCTCGAGAGGGAGAACACCGGGGGTGCCGGGAGGTGTCACCCGACCGCGATCGGGCTCGTAACACGGACCCCCGGGGGCAGCGAAGCCGGTCGTCAGGGTCGCCCGCAGGCGAGCCCCGCCGTGTCGTAACGGACGGGATCGCGCGCGCAGAGCGAGACCGCGCGGAAGAGATCTGCGTCCGCGTAGCAGCTCGTCGCCGTCGGGTGGCAGGCGTCGATCGGCTGCTCGACGTCGATCGGGAGCGTGCCGAGCCCGAGGGAGAGCGCGCACCCCTCGCCCGTCGCCGCGAGGCGGCCGTCCTCATAGAGCAGCAGGGAGGCCCACCGCCCGCTCACCGCGACCTCGCGCACCGGTCCGTCGAGCGACGGCACGGCCTTGGGCCGGTCCTGGTTCCACTCGTTCTCGTCCGCGCCGTTCACGTCGGGGATGCCGTGCGCGTTGCCGTGCTCGCCGTTGGAGCCACGGAAATTGTTGCCGAGGCCGTAGAGATCGCCCTGCTCACCCAGCGCGAGGACCGTCGCCTCGGTCCCCGTGAAGCGCTGCAGGCCGACGAGCGTCGCGAGCATGGGGTGCGGTCTCGGCACGCAGCTGGTCCAGAGGCCGAGCGACACGCAGGCCGCTTCGTAGGCGCTGGCGACGCGATCCCCCACCCCGGCGCTGCCCGAGCCGTCGTGGCCGAAGGCGTGCCAGCCGGCCTCGCAGAGCGGCACGATCCCGAGCTCGTCCGCGCGGGCGTCCTCCTCCGGATTGCAGCCATCCAGCTCGTCGCAGCGGGCGAACGAAGTGGAGCGCGTCGCGGAGATCCGGTCGCAGCCGTGCAGCCCCGGGACCTTCGTCGGGGTATCGAGGACCGTCGCGCCGAGCGTGCCGAGCGCGCCGTCGGGGTTCGAGCCGAGCGCGTGGAGGCTGCCGTCCTCGGCGAGCAGGAGCAGGTGGAAGCCGCCCGCCGAGAGCGCGGTCCAGCGGCCGGGCAGCTCCGCAAGCGTTCGGGGAGGCGCCCCGCCGGGCGCGCCGTCGCCGAGCACGAACGCCCGGCCGGCGTCCGTCCGGAGCGCGAACCACGTGTCGCCCGCCGAGAGCTCCGCCCACGTCTCGCCCGCCGGGGCCGGCAGCACGCCGCCGAGCCGGTCGATCCCGTCGGGCCCGAGCCGCGCGCCCTCGGGCTCGAAGAGCCGCGCCACGCCCGCGGCGTCGAGCGAGAGCAACCGCGCCCCGGCAAAGGTGCACGAGAGCCGCGTCGCGCCCTCCGCGCGGATCGAGAGCGTGGAGGGGCGGCCGGGCCCGAGCGGGGTCGGGGCCTCCCCGAGCCCGGGATCGAAGCGACCGAACCAGAACATCGCGCCGTCCGCGCGGACCGCCACGGCGTAGTCGTACCCGGCGCAGAGCGTCGAGGCGGGACAGAAGCAGGCCTCGCCGCACGCCGGCTCGTCGCCGGCCGCTTCGCAGTCCTCGCCTGGATCGAGCCGCCCGTCGTGGCACGCGACCGCGAGGCAGTCCGGGCTGCAGGTGGCGGTGTCCGGCGGCTCACAATCCTCGTCCCGGAAGACGACGCCGTCGCCGCAGACGCCCGGCAGGAGCGTGCAGTCCTGCAGGCACTCGTCCGGATCTTCGTCGGGGTCGCACGCCTCGAGCGCGTCCACGACGCCGTTCCCGCAGCGAGGGACGCAGTCCAGCTCGATGCACTCGCAGCCGGAGGGCGGGCAGTCGAGCGCCGCGCAGTCCCGATCGGAGCTGCACGTCGCCGCGGGCTGCGCGCTCGCGGCGACGCAGCCGGTCAGCGAAAAGGAGAGCAGCAGCAGCAGCAGGGTCACGCGCACGCTCATCCCGGGAGGTCGATGGCCGAGAGGATCGCGCCCACGATGTCGACGACCACTCCGACCCCGTTGAGCAGCTCTGCGCCATCGAGGACCGCGCCGCCGACGTCCGAGGCCACGCTCGAGGTCGGCGCGGGCTGCGTCGCCGCGCCGGCAGAGCTTGCCAGCGCCAGCACCGCCGCCGGGAGCGCGTCGAGCCGCCCGCCCTTCGCCGCCTGCAGCAGCGAGAGCAGCGTCGAGGCGGCGAGCCACACGCCGTGCTCCCGGCAGCGCAGCAACGTGGCGCCGCCCTGCATCACGCGCTCGAGCCGCTTCCGGCAGCGCGGGCAGTCGCGGAAGCCCTTCGTCGCCGCGTCCGCCGGGGGCAGGGCGTCACCCCGCACCTTCGTGGGCGGCTGCGCGACGAGCGCGTGGAGCTCCCCGCGATCGAGCCAGAGCCCGTGGCAGCCGAGGCAGACGTCGACGCGGACGGTGCCGAGTCGCAGCTCGTGCAGCGGCGCCTCGCAGCTCTCGCAGGCGAGGCCCGTGGTGACGCTCGCGAAGGCGCGCCCGAGGAAGCGCACGCCCCCGCGGCACGCGCCGCAGAGATCCGGGAAGCCAAAGGGCGCGCCGCAGGAGGGGCACAGGGTGTCCGGCATCCGGGCATGCTACGACGCGCGCCGCCCGAACGGCGCCTTGCTAACGTGCGCCGCCCGCTCGAGGGAGAGCCGATGAACGTCACGTTCCGCAAGGAGGGCGCGCTCGCGACGATCGCGTTCGCCCGCCCCGAGAAGAAGAACGCGCTGACCGTCGCGATGTATGAGGCCGTCGTCGCGGCCCTGCAGGACTGCGGGGCTGACCGCGCGATCCGCTGCGTGATCCTGACCGGCGAGGGCGGCGCCTTCACCGCCGGCAATGATCTGGCCGACTTTGCGACCGCGCCCGACATGGGCGACGACAGCGCCGTGTTGCGCTTCCTGCGGATGCTCGTCGACTTCGACAAGCCGATCGTCGTCGCCGTCCCCGGGATCGCGGTCGGCGTCGGCGTGACGCTGCTGCCGCACGTCGACGTCGCGATCGCCGCGCAGAGCGCGAAATTCCGGATGCCCTTCGTGCCGCTCGGGATCGTGCCCGAGGCGGGCTCGTCGCTGCTGATGCCCCGGCTCGCGGGGCTCCAGCGGGCGTCGGAGTGGCTGCTGCTCGGCGAGACCTTCGGCCCCGAAGAGGCGAAGGCCGGCGGCCTCGTCGCGCACGTCGTGCCGGACGCAGAGCTGCACGGAAAGGCGCGCGCCATCGCTGAGAAGTTCGCCTCGATGCCGCCGGAGGCCCTGCGCCTCTCCCGCCGACTGCTGCGGGATCCGCTCCGGCCCGAGCTGCACCGGGTGATCCGCGAGGAGGCCGCGCTCTTCCGCGCGCGGCTCGCTTCGCCGGAATTCGGCGAGGCCGTGAGCGCCTTCTTCGAGAAGCGGGCGCCGGACTTCACGAAGCTGCACGGAGGCTGACGTTGGGCGCCCCGCAGGACATCCGGGACGATCCCGAGCGGTTCGTCCGCTGGTTCCGCCACAGCTCGCCCTACATCCACGCCCACCGCGGCCGCACCTTCGTGGTGGCGTTCGGCGGCCACACCGTCGCGAGCGAGGGCTTCTCGCGGCTCGTCTCGGATCTTGCGCTGCTGCACGGCCTCGGTGTGCGCCTCGTGCTCGTCCACAGCGCGGGTCCGCAGACCGAGGCGCGGCTCGCGGAGGCGGGCGCAAAGCTGCGCAAGGTCCGCGGCCGCCACGTCGTGGATCGCAAGGCGCTCGCCTGCGTGAAGGAGGCGGTCGGCGCCGTGCGCGTCGAGGTCGAGGCGCTGCTGTCCGTGGGCGCCGAAGACTCGCCGATGGCCGGCGCCCGCATCCGTGTCGCGGCCGGAAACCTCGTCACCGCGCGCCCGGTCGGCGTGCGCGACGGCACGGACTTCCAGAGCCTCGGCGAGGTGCGCCGCATCGACGGGGAGGGGATCCGCCGACGGCTCGACGCGGGCGACGTCGTCCTGCTCTCGCCGCTCGGGTACTCGCCGACCGGCGACGTCTTCCACGTCCCGACCGAAGAGGTCGCCGCCGCGACGGCCGCCGCGCTCGACGCCGACAAGCTCGTCTGGCTCGTCGACGGCCCCGGCGTGCTCGGAAAGCAGCGCAAGCTCATCCAGCAGCTCACGCCGGCCGCGGCGGAGGCCGTGCTCGCGAGCGGCCCCAAACAGCGCGAGTTCACCGCCTCCTGCCTGCGCGCGACGGTCCGCGCCGTGCGTGCGGGCGTGCGTCGGGCGCACCTGATCGATCGCGACGCCGACGGCGGGCTGATGCTCGAGCTCTTCACGCGCGACGGCTTCGGCACGCTCGTCACCGACGAGACCTTCGAGGGGCTCCGCGCGGCGCGGATCGACGACATCCCGGGGCTCATGCGCCTGCTCGAGCCGCTCGAGGAGGAGGGCATCCTCGTCCGGCGCTCCCGCGAGCGCGTCGAGCAGGAGCTCGATCGCTTCACCGTCGTCGAGCGCGACGGCTCGATCATCGGCTGCGCGGCGCTCGAGCCCTACGCGGCCGACAGGATCGGCGAGATCTACGCGGTGGCGATCCACCCCGACTACCGCAAGACCGGCCGCGGCGACGCGCTGCTCGAGCACGTCGAGCGCCGGGCGCGGGCGAGCGGCCTCGACCGCATCTTCGTGCTGACGACCCGCACGCAGCAGTGGTTCGAGGAGCGGGGCTACGACGCCGCGAGGCTCAAGAGCCTGCCGCCCGAGCGACAGGCCCGCTACGACAGGAAGCGCCGCAGCCGCATCCTGATCAAGGTGCTGACGTAGGCGGTGCTACCCGAGGCCGAGCGCGCGGCCCCCCTGGTAGACGAGCAGGCTCGCGAGCCAGGCGAGCGCGGTCATGTAGGTGAAGAGGAAGGCCGCCCAGCCCCACGAGCGGCTCTCGCGCTTCACCGCCGCGATCGTGCTCATGCACTGCGCGGAGAGCGCGAAGAACACCATCAGCGAGAGCCCCTCGAGCAGGCCCCACGCCGGCGTGCCGTCCGGGCGCCGCTCCGCCCGCAGCCGCTCGCGCAGGCGCGTCCCCTCGTCGTCGTCGCCGGCGATCCCGTAGACGACGCCCATCGTCGAGAGGAAGACCTCGCGCGCGGCGAAGGCGCCGACGAGCCCGATGCCGGTCTTCCAGTCGAAGCCGAGCGGCGCGATCGCCGGCTCGAGCGCGCGCCCGAGCCGGCCGCCGTACGACAACGCCAGCCGCTCGGAGGCCTCCTGCGCCTGCAGAGAGGCCCGCGCCTCGACGTCCGTCGCCGCCGCCTTCGCCGCCTCGAAGTCGATCGAGAGCGGGACCTCGCGCGGGAAGGTCAGCAGCGCCCAGAGCAGGATCGAGCAGACGAGGATCACCTTCCCCGACTCCGCCACGAAGCTCCACGCGCGGCGCAGCACGAGCCGCGCGACGACCGACGGCCGCGGCATGCGATACGCCGGCAGCTCGAGCAGCAGCGGCACCGGCTTGCCCGGCACGATCGTCCGGCCGAGCACGGCGGCCGCGACGAGCGCGAAGATCGTGGAGAGCAGGTACATCGCGACCATCGTCGCGGGCTGCGCGGGCAGCACGCCGAAGAGCCGGCCCTCCGCCGGCACGACGGCGCCGATCATCAGCGTGTAGACGGGGAGGCGCGCCGAGCAGGTCATCAGCGGGATCACGAGCATCGTCAGCAGGCGATCGCGCGAGCGCTCCAGCGTCCGCGTCGCGGCGATCGCCGGCACCGCGCAGGCGTAGCCCGAGAGCATCGGCACGAACGCGCGGCCGTGCAGGCCCACCGCGCGCATCACGCGGTCGACGAGGAAGGCGACGCGCGCGAGGTAGCCGGAGTCTTCCAGCAGCACCAGGAACAGGAACAGGAGCAGGATCTGCGGCAGAAAGACGACGACCGAGCCGACGCCGGCGATCGCGCCGTCGACCAGGAAGTCCGCCAGCAGACCTTCCCCAAAGACCTCGCGGACGCGGCCGCCGACCCAGCCGAAGAGCCCCTCGATCGCGCCGATCGCCGGATCGCTCCAGGCGAAGAGCGCCTCGAAGACGAGCCCCATCACGCCCAGAAAGATCGCGCCGCCAGCCACCGGATGGAGCAACACGCGGTCGATCCGGTCGCTCACGGTGACGCGATCGGCCGGGGGCTGCGCGCCGAGCGGCAGCGCGTCGAGCAGCGCCCACCGCGCGCCGACGAGCTCGCCGTCGAGATCCCGTCCCGCCGCCGCGGCCGCCGCCCGCCGCTGCGCGACCGCCGCGCGGATCTCCGCAGGCACCGTCGTCAGCTCGTCTCCGTCCGCGATCGAGAGCAGCGCCCAGAGCGCGCGCGAGCGCCGCTCGGCGGGATCGGCGACGTCGTAGAGCCGGCCCACCGCCTCCACGTCGAGCAGCAATGCGGCCGGATAGTCGATCGCGGGCTGCGCGCGCCCCTTCGCCGGCTGCGCGAGGACCTCCGCGACGCGGGCGCGCAGCGCCTCGATCCCCTCGCCCGTCTTGGCCGAGACCGCGACGACCGGCACGCCGAGGCCCCGCTCCACGAGCGGGACGTCGGGGGCGCAGCCCTGCGCGCGCGCGGCGTCCACCAGGTTCAGCGCGATCACGACCGGCAGGTTCGCCTCGAGCAGCTGCAGCACGAGGTAGAGGCCGCGGTAGAGCTGGGTGGCATCGACGACGGCGACCACGACCGAGGGGCGCGGGCCGTCGAGGCCGAAGATCGCGCGGACGGCGACCTCCTCCTCGGGCGAGCGCGCGGCCAGCGAATAGGCGCCCGGCACGTCGAGCAGCTGCACGGTGCTGGCGCCCTCGAGCTTCCAGCGGCCGACCTGCCGATCGACCGTCACGCCGGGGTAATTGCCCGTGCGCGCCGACGAGCCGGTCAGGCGGTTGAAGAGCGAGGTCTTGCCGGTGTTCGGGCTCCCGGCGAGCGCGACGAGCGGCTCCCGGCCGGGCTCGCTCACGGCGTCGCCGCGACCACGACGACGGGGAGGGCGACCGTCGAGGCCGGCGTCACGGCGATCGCGGCGGCCTCGGCGCGGCGGATCGAGAAGCGGCAGCCGCGCAGCTCGACCTGGACCGGATCGCCCAGCGGCGCGACGCCCCGGAGTCGCACGACGGTGCCGGGGAGGAAACCCAGCTCCAGCAGGCGGCGGCGGAAGGCGGGCTCGCCGCCGATGGCGCGGATCCGGACGGGCTCATGCTGCTTTGCGTGGGCGAGATCGGACCTCATCACGGGGAGAGAT
>CAYHCR010000014.1:0-14780 GCA_964354895.1 uncultured Myxococcales bacterium
CGGTGCTGCCGCCCCCGTTGCCCGTCTCCTGGTTCGACGACATCGTGATCCGGTCCGCGCCGGCACCGTGGGCTGCGAGCCTTCCCGTGGTGGTCCCGGTCGCGAGCGCGGCCGAGACGACGACGTTGGCCGGGGCCGGGCTCCGGACCTCGAGCGTGCCGCGACCCGTCCACCGGATCCGCTCGTTGGCCGCGTCGGTGACATCGACGTAGAGGACGGTTGATCGCTGGATCCGCGACGGGATGCCCAGCTCGAGGCTGCCCTCCGCCCCCGCCGCGATCGGAAGCAGCGCAAGCAGAGAGATGGCAGCGGCGCGAAGCGCCCGTGTCGTCAGACCCATGGTGTCCTCCCAGCTACAGCCGCGCCGCTCAGATGAAACGGCGCGTATTGGCTCGGATGCTAGGCCGGCCCGCCCGCGCCTCCAAGGCTGCGAACGGGGTCGGTTGACCGTGGGAGGCCCACATGTAGTCGGGCCGGATACGGTCGAATTCGGTGTGCGCCGTCACCGACAACGGGTGCGGCGATCCTGCGTCCTGGTTCCAACCGGCCGATTCAGGCGCTCCGCCGACGGGAGAGCAACGCCAGCCCGAAGAGCAGGAGCCCGCCCGAGGCGCTGCCGCCGGTCGCGCCGCAGCCGTCGCAGCTGTCGTCGGCCGCTGCGCCACCGTCGCGGCCCTCGGCGTCGTCGTCGACGTCGGGCACGCCGCTTCCGCCTGCGCCGCTGCCCCCTGCGCCACTTCCGCCTGCGCCGCCGCCTGCGCCGCTGCCGCCTGCGCCGCCGCCTGCGCCACTTCCGCCTGCGCCGCCGCCTGCGCCACTTCCGCCTGCGCCGCTGCCCCCTGCGCCGCTGCCACCTGCGCCGCTGCCGCCTGCGCCGCTTCCGCCCGCGCCACTTCCGCCCGCGCCACTTCCGCCTGCGCCGCTTCCGCCTGCGCCGCCCGCGCCACCCGCGCCGCTGCACGCAGGCTCCTCCGCGCAGTCCGGATCGTCGCAGTCGACGAGCCCGTCGCCATCGTCGTCCGCGCCGTTCCCGCACGCCTCGACCGCCGGCACGTCCTCGCAGGCGTCGCCCACGCCGTCGCCGTCCGAGTCCACCTGCTCGGGGTTCCCGAGCGCCGGACAGTTGTCCAGCCGATCCGGCACGCCGTCCCCGTCGCCGTCGCGCGTGAGCGGGCCGTCGGTCGGGACGTCATCGAGGTAGTCGGGCACACCGTCGCCGTCGACGTCGCCGCGCCCCTCCGCGCCGTCGCTCATGAGATCGCCGTCGCTGTCGACGTCGAGCCACGCCGGCTGCCCGTCACCGTCCGCGTCCTCGGCGCCGGCCGCGATCGCGTCCTCCCGCTCCGTCGCGGTCGGGATCCCGTCCGAGTCGTCGTCCGGGTTCACGCGGTCGGGGATCATCCCGAAGGTCGCGCCGTGGCGCTCGTCGAGGTCGAGCACGCCGTCGCCGTCGGAGTCGCCATCGCGTGC
The DNA here is from genome assembly GCA_964354895.1 of uncultured Myxococcales bacterium. Taxonomy (GTDB): domain Bacteria; phylum Myxococcota; class Myxococcia; order Myxococcales; family Vulgatibacteraceae; genus CAYHCR01. The sequence goes on from CAYHCR010000014.1 coordinate 1,471, forward strand.
GTCGATCGTGCCGTCGCCGTCGCTGTCGACGTCGAGCCCGCCCTGCGTCTCCTCGAGGTCGTCGAAGCCGTCGGCGTCGCTGTCGGCGAGCGCAGGGTCCGTGCCGAGCACGCCCTCGACGAAGTCGGTGAGCCCGTCCCCGTCAGCGTCCGCCGCGAGCGGGCCGTCGAAGGGGTTCGTGTCGAGGTAGTCGCGGATCCCGTCGCCGTCCACGTCGCCGCGGCCCTCCATCAGATCCGGGAGGCCGTCGCCGTCCGAGTCGCTGTCGCGCCAGTTCGGCCGGCCGTCGAGATCGACGTCCTCCAGCCCCGCCGCCGCGGAGTCGAGCACCTCGTCCGCGGTCGGGATTCCGTCGTTGTCGTCGTCGGCGTCGAGGAAGGCCCACGTCAGGTCGCCGTCCCAGTCGACGAGGTCCTCGTCCGCATCCGACAGCCCATCGCCGTCGCTGTCGGGGTCCATCGCGTTGGGCAGCCCGTCCTGGTCGAGGTCCTCGAGCGCCGCGCGCGACTCGTTCTCGACCGTGTCGGAGAGCCCGTCGCCGTCGCCGTCGGCCGAGGTCGCGTCGAGCTCGCCTTCGTCGAAGCGGCCGTTGAGGTTCGTGTCCTCGAACGCGTCGGGAAGGAAGTCGCCGTCGCTGTCGGCGGCGTTCGGGTTCAACTCGCCCGGGTCCCAGAAGCCGTCGTGGTCCGCGTCCTCGCGGCCGTCGGAGATCCCGTCGCCGTCCGTGTCCGGGTTCGTCGGGCTGCTGCCGGTCGTCCCGAAGACCTCGGCCCCATCGTCGATGCCGTCGAGATCGCTGTCCCGGAGCGCGCCGTCGGTGCCCCAGACGCAGCGCTCCGCGAGCTCGGTCAGGCCGTCGGCGTCGCCGTCGAGCGCGGGCGAGGCGATGCCCAGCGTCGCGGCAGCCGGCGCGCTCGCGGGGCCGCGGACGGAGGTGTCGAGGATCGTCGCGTGCCCCTTGCCAGCGCCGAGCACGTTGAAGTTGCCCCAGCTGCGGGCGTTCACGCCCGGATCGAAGGGCAGCCCGGGATCGCCGCTGGAGAGCCCCGCCGCGCCCGAGCTGGAGGCCGAGCCGAGGCCGTTGGGCATCGGCTGGTCGAGCGCCTGGACGAGCGCGTCGTCGAACCACATCGGCAGCGCTGTCCTCGTGCCGTCGCTCGCGACGTCGAAGACGCGGAGCCCCGCGAAGGCCGTCTCGGTGTCGTACGCCAGGACGTGCAGCTCTGCGTCGACGAGCACGCCGCTGCAGGCGTAGCGCCCGTCCGGCAGATCGACGCCGCCCCGGCGCCCGTTGAAGGTCACGTTGTTCGCGCCCGCGGTCGCGTCGCCGGTGAGGTGCAGGTCTGCCGGATCGCTCGGATCGGCCACGCCGTCGCCGGAGAGATCGCAGACGACGTGGTAGCGGCCCGCGCGGTCGGCGTCGAAGCGGAAGCGCCCCGTCGTCACGCCCGGATCGATCGTGTCGCACGGGAGCGGCTGGTTCGTCGCCTCGTAGCGCAGGTTCGTCAGCGCGGGCGCGGTGATCGCGGCCCCGCGCGGCGCGGTGGGCGGGTTCAGGTAGAGGCGGTGCTCGTCCGTCGCCGGGAACGGGATCGGCGGCGGATCGGAGACCGGGATCGAGCGGCCCGCGTTGACGCCGTTCACGCCGCCGCGGGTGCCGAGCAGCGCGAATCGATTCCCCTGCATACCTTCCCAGCGCAGCTCGTAGAGCGCCTCGCTGCCGGCCACCGCGCCGGGCACGCGCGCGTAGAAACTCAGCGCGAGCGGCAGGACGGTCGTGTCGAAGAAGCCGGTGTCGAAGCGCCAGCGCTTCGCGGAGAGGCGGCCGGGGCCGACCGGGAGGCCGCCGGACTCGACGGAGACGTCCCACGCGCCGGTCTGCGCGCCGCTGCGCGTCATGAAGACGGTGTAGACGCCGGCGCCGTGCGCAGCGAGCGAGCCGGAGGCCTGGCCGCTCGCGATCGTCGCGAAGAGCACGTTCGCGGGCGAGCGGAGCGCGAGATCGCCCTGCCCGCTCCAGCGGATCTGCTCGTTCGCAGGATCGAGGACGTCGACCTGCAGCAGGGTGGCGTTGAAGCCGTCCGCTGTGAAGCGCGACGCCACGCCGAGCTCCGCGGTGCCCTCCGCGTGGGCGGAGAGGGGAAGCAGCGCGGCGGCGGCGCAGAGCAGCGCCCGGCTGAGGGTCGATCGATCTCGCATACGGATCCTCGCGGCCGCCGAACGCGCGGCCGAAAAAGGATCCAGTCTAGGTCGAGCCCGCGCCTCGCGGAACTTTCCGGCCGGCGGGCGCGGACGAGCGGCCTCGCTCGCCTCGCGACGGCGGCGCGCTAGAAGGTCGCGACGATCGAGCCGGTCATCAGGTAGTCGCTGGTCTTCAGCGCGGGATCGGCGGGGACCGCGTCGTACTTGTGGCCGGCCGAGAGCTTCACGGAGACGCCGTCGACGACCGCGGCCGCGACGTAGACCGACTCGCTCGTGACGAGGTTCTTGGTGTCGATGAAGTCCTGGATCACCTCGGCCTCGACGCCGCAGTCGGTGCCCTTGGCGAAGGTGTGCACGTACCGCGCGGCCGCGCGGGCCGCGACGATGTTCGTGCCGTCGGCGGCGACCGTGCCGGCGGGCGCGGAGGGCGGCACGCCATACTGCTCGACCGCGCCGTACGCGCCGAGCTCGACCTGCAACTTGTCGGTCCCGAGGTTGTCGCGCGCCGGGTCCTTGAGGTCGAAGACGAAGTAGCCGACGCCCAGCTGCCCCGAGTAGCGCCGCGCGAGGCCGGCGAAGAGATCGCTCTCGACCGCGGCGGCGAGGAAGAGGGAGAGGGAGCCGCTCACGAAGCGATCCGCGCGCTCGGAGACCATCCAGCTCTGCGCCGTCGTCTCGGTGAGCGCCTCTTCGTAGAGCCCCTTGAAGCGCGAGGTGGAGACCCAGTCGTCGGCGGGGATCCACTCGAGCTTGAGGTCGACGTGGAGGTGGAAGGTCTCGGTGTTGCCGCGCGTGAGCGACGTGCCCAGCTCGGCGGTCAGCTTCAGCGGCTTGTCGAGGCCGGGGGCCGTCGCGACCTTCGCGGTGCGGGCCTTCTCGGCGACGGCGTCCTCGGCGGCAGACGCGGGCATGGCGGTGAGCAGCAGTGCAGTCAGAGCGAGGGCGGAAGGAGTGCGCATGGGGGGCGCGTTGTAGTCGAACTCGCCGCGCGGGGACAAGACCGGCGCTGCGTCCGCCTCGACCGGAGAGGGGGTCGGTCGGGGCGGACGCGCGCGGTCTCGTCACGTCACGTCACGGGCAGGCGCAGGGGTCCTCGCAGGTCTCGAAGCGATCGAGCGGCGATGACCCGCACTGCTGCTCGGCGCTGTCGGAGTCCCCGTCGCCGTCGCTGTCCGCGCGCTCGGGATCGGTGCCGCGGTCGAGCTCGGCCCCGTCGGAGAGCCCGTCGCCGTCGGTGTCCGCGGCGTTCGGGTCGCAGCCGTGGCCCAGCTCGTCGCCGTCCGAGACGCCGTCGTCGTCGCTGTCCGCGTCGTGCGGGTCGCTGCCGGCGTCGCGCTCGTCGCCATCGTTCGCGCCGTCGTCGTCGCTGTCCGCGTCGCGAGGATCGCAGCCCTGGCCGAGCTCCTCGCCGTCGTCGAGGCCATCGGCGTCGGAGTCCGCGTCGCGCGGATCGGTGCCGAGGTCGCCCTCGAGGTCGTCCGTCAGCCCGTCGCCGTCCGCGTCGTCGGCCGGAGGGCGCGTGCCTCCCGACGAGCCGCCGCCGTCGCCCATCCCGACGCCGCCGTCGCCGCCGCTGCCCACTCCGATCCCGCCGCCGTCGCCGCTCCCGCCGTCGTCGATGGGCCAGCGCGCGTCGTCCGAGCAGCCGCTGTCGCAGGCGCGCTCGCAACGATCGAGGCAGTCCTCGTCGTCGGAGTCCTCGCACTCGTCCCAGCAGTCGCAGCCGCCGGTGTCGATCACGCAGCCGGTCGTCGCCAGCAGGCCGGTCAAAAGCAGCAGCGGGGTCAGGTTCTTCAGGCGCTTCATGGGCTCTCTCCCTCTCGTCGGGCGCGTCGGTGCGCCGTCGCGATCGGGGAACACCGGCCCGCGGCCGCGCTGTCACCGGCGTGCCCGAACGGCAGGGCGCGCGAAGGCCGCGCGGCGATCGGCCACTCGGCGCAACTTCTGCGGGCGGCCCGCGACCGGCGGCGTGACCCAGCCGCCGGTCGGTCAACGCAAGGCATTGAACTTACAAAGGAATACGCGGCGCGGGATGCGCCGGCCCGCGCTCCGATCGATCTCTTGCCCGTGGGCACGGCGCATGCGATCCGAGGTTCGGGCGCCGCCGTCGCGCGCGCCTGCTGCGCCATCCGGCGCCTCACGAGGCAGCAATGTCGTTCAAGGGCACGCTCGATACGCTGGGGATCGTCGAGGTCCTGCAGGTGATCGGCATGGCCCGCAAGGTCGGCTGTCTTCGGCTGCGCGGGCGGGCCGGCGAGCTCAAGAACCTCTTCTTCCAGGACGGCGAGCTCGTCTCGGCGACCTCGAACATGCCGAAGGACCGCCTCGGCGCCGTGCTCGTGAAGCTCGGCCTGCTCGCCCAGGAGCAGCTCGACGCGGCGCGGGAGGCGGAGAACAGCACCGGGCGCCGCCAGGGTGACGTGCTGGTCTCCGCAGGACTCCTCTCCCGCCACCAGCTCGACGCCGCGCTCGGCCGGCAGATCAGCGAGATCGTCAACAGCATCATGATCTGGCGGGACGGCAGCTTCGAGTTCCTCGAGAACGAGCAGCCCGGCTCGGACATCCACCTCGTCCACGAGTCGGTGCAGAACCTGATCCTCCAGGCGACGCGGCAGATGGACGAGTGGGCGCTGATCGAGAAGGTCTTCCCGACGCTCGACGTCGTGATCTCGATGAAGGCGCCCTCTGCCGGCGGCGCGGACATCCGCCTGCAGCCCGCCGAGTGGCAGCTGCTGACGCTCGTCGACGGCAAGCGCACCGTGCGGGAGATCTGCGCCGCGTCGAGCGACACGAACTTCGAGATCTGCCGGACGCTGCTGAACCTGCACCGCGCGGGGCTCATCGCGGTGGGCGGTACGCGGCCGAGCGCGCCAGCGGAGCCCGCGCGGGAGCCGGCGCAGGCGGCGGCGGTGGCAAAGGTGCCCGCGTCGTTCTTCCCGGCCGTGCGCGAGGAATTCACGCGCCACGTCGGGCCGATCGCGAACCTGCTGCTCGACGAGATCGAGGAGGCGATGGGGGTCCCGCTCGCGACGCTGCCGCAGAGCCGCGTCGTCGAGCTCGCCAAGCGCCTGAGCGAAGAGATCGACGTGCCCGAGAAGCGGGCGCACCTGCGCGACGTCGTCACGCGCGCGGCGAAGGGCTAGCCCGACGTACCCAAGGAGCCGGTCGTGATCCAGGTGAAGAGCATCCGCCGCAAGCTGCAGGGATGGGTCGTCATCGTCTTCCTGCTGACGGGGACCGCGGGCTGGTCGGGGATCTGGGGCCTCTTTTATCTGTCGGGCGAGACCAAGGCGCTCGCCACGACGGACGTCTCCCGCGTCGAGAAGCTCGTCTCGCTGCAGCGCCGCGTCGATGACGCCCGCCACGCCGAGCTCGCCCTCCGGGTCGCGATCGCCTCGATCCGCCCGCCGGCGCCCGCCGCGCTGGCGGAGGACGGCACGCCGCTGCCCGTCGCCCCGCCGGTCGCGCTGACGGCGGAGGCGACCCGCCTCGCGGACGCGTGGCTCCTCGTCGATCCGGCGCTCAAGGAGCTCGGCGCGTCGGCGGACGGGGCGGCGCTGGCACAGCTGCACGAGGAGCTCTCGACCGCGTTGGCCGGGCTGGTCACCACCGCGCGCGAGGGACGGCCGACCGCCGAGGGCTGGGCGGCGCCCGTCGCCGCGTACGAGGCGAAGGCCTTCGCGCTCGAGGCGCGCTCGGACGAGCTGGCGGCGTCGAGCTTCGCGACGATCGGCGCGCGCACCGACAAGGTCGCCGACGGCATGTCGCTGCTGCAGGCCGTGCTCTTCGCCACCGTGCTGGTCTGCCAGCTCTTCTCGGCGTGGGCCGGCTGGGAGCTCGCCCGCTCGCTCGCCGCGCAGCTCGGCGAGCTCAAGGAGAGCGCCGAGCGCATCAGCATGGGCGACCTCAAGAGCGAGGTGAAGATCGACGGCGCCGACGTGGAGATCCACGAGGTCGGCGAGGCGCTCGATCGGCTCCGCGTCAGCCTCGCCAAGGCGATGGAGCGGCTCGCGGGCAAGCGCAAGGAGACGCACGTCGAGGGCTGACGCTTCGGGGCATCGACGCCTCGGGGCATCGGCGCGAGGCGCCGGCTCGGTCAGGCCTGCAGGAGGCGCAGCAGCTCCCGCGCCGTCTGCGAGAGGCCGTCGGGATCGAGCGCGGCCTCCATCCGCCGCAGCAGCGCGGTCTCCTGAAAGAGCGCCTCGCGGTGCGCGGCGGGCAGGTCGCGGAAGGCGCGGTGTTCGCGGACGGTGCCGGCGGCGTCGCGGCCCCGGATCGGGCTCGTCGCCTCGGCGAGCAGCGCCTCTTCGCGAGCGGTCACGGCGTCACCTCCACCCCGGCCGCCTGCAGGCAGCTCTGCAGCAGTTTCCGGGCCCTGGTGAAGTTCTGCAGAAACGTGTTGAGCTTCATGCGGAGCGCCTCGGCGAGCGCGCCGTCCGCTCGCCCGTCGGCGGCGAGGCGCGCCCGCAGCGCCGCGGCCGGCTGGGCGGGCAGCTTCTCGAGGCACCCGAGGATCGCCCGGCGCAGGAGCGGATCGGGCGGCTCGGCCGGGTCGATCGACTCGGGCAGCTCTGCTGGATCTTCCGGCAGCTCGCGCCGCCGGCGCGCCTGACCGAGCGCGGCGTTGCGGCTCGCGCGGACCGCGAAGCGCAGCAGCCCGTTGGGCCGCCCGTCCGCGACCAGCGCCGGCGCGGCCTGCCACGCCGCGAGCAGCCCCTCCTGCAGCGCCGCCTCGGTGTCCGCCACGCGAGCGAGCGCGCGCAGCGTCCCGCGCACCGACGGCTCGGCGCGGGCGAGCCAGCGCCCGAAGGCGATGGGATCTCCCGCGGCGATGGCGGGCAGCTCTGCGTCGAGATCCGTCACCCGTCCTCCGGCGCCCATCGTTCGCCCAGCACCCTCACGCGACCACCCCGCCGCTGGCTGCTCGGCGGGGTGTCGTCCCTCGCTCTACCGCACCTCGATCCGCAGCCCCGCCCACTCGACCGCGACCAGGTCCGCCGGCGCGTCGATCAGCACGAGCCGCACGAGCCGCCCCGCCGGGATCGCGCCGGCCTTCGTCGAGCGCGCGGCGTCCGTGCGCAGCGTGCGCTTCGTGCCGTCCGCGAGCGTCGCCTCGACCGTCGAGGGCGCCGCCCAATCGAGCGCCTCGCCCTCGACCTTCGCCTCCAGGACGCGCAGATCCCCGCCGAGCGAGGCGAGCAGCGCCGTGAGCACACGCAGCGCGCGCGCCTGCTGCGGGCCGCCCTTCGCCTTGCGCGCCTCGGGCGCCTCCTGCTTCGCCGCGTCCTTCTTCGCCGACTCGCTCTTCGCCGCCGCCTTCGGCGCGCTCGCCGGACGGGCGGGCGCGGGCGCGACAGGCGACGCCTCGCGCTCCTCCATGACCGCCGCGTCGGCCCCGGCGAGCCCGTCGTCCTCGGCGAGCTCCGCGTCCTGCTCCTTCGCGGAGGCGGTCCCCTCCTCGGCCTCCTCGCTCCGACGGCTGCGCTGCGGCGACGCGGAGAGCCGCTCGATCGTGTCGGGCTCGAACGCGCCCATCACGGACTTCGCGAGGCGGCCGAGCGCGGCGCCCATCCCGCCCACCACCGCCGCCTGCATCGCCGGCGCGGCCTGGGGCCTCGCCGGGGAGGCGAGCCGCGGCGTGCCGAGGCCCAGCCCCTCGGGGTCCATCCCGTACGGCATATCCTGCGGAACTTCCGCGCTCCGCTCGGGCGTGCCCGGCTCGACCTCGATCCGGTCGCTGACCGCGATGAACGAGGTGCGCCGCGTCGCGATCTGGAACGTCGTGCCGAGCGCCTCGATCTGCGGATCGAGCTCGCGCTGCGACGCCCCGCCCGCGATCGCCAGCTCGAACCCCGCGACCTGCTCGCGCGCCCAGAGCGCCGTGATCGCCTCGCAGCCTTCGCCCGGCGCCGTCGCGGCCACCGTGAGCTCGGTCACGAAGCGGCCGCCCGCCCGCTCCGCCCGGATCCGCAGCGTGCCGCCGGCGGGATCGAGCTCGACCGGCACGAGCACCGGCTTGCCGGCGTAGAGCGACGGGATCCGCACCGGCGCGCCGCGCAGCGCGCTGCCCTCGACGCAGAGCTGCACGAGCGCCGGCGCGTCGGTCGCGGCGACGAGCCGCTCGGCCGCCTTCGCGCCGTCGTCGTCGAGATCGACGATCAGCTCGAGCCCGCGCCCCGCGCGCGCCGCCGGCGCCGTCAGCGAGCGGTTCACGCCGCTGCCGACGCCGACCGTGTGCAGGACCGAGCCGGCCGGCAGCGCCGCGATCACGTGCGCCACGACCTCGCGCTCGAAGCCGATGTGGCCATCGGTCATCAGCACGATCTGCCGCTCCGCCTCCTTGCGCAGCGGCGCGAGCGCCTCCTCGATGCCGCGCCGCATCTCGGTGCCGCCGGAGGCCTGGAGCTTGCCGATCCACCGCAGCGCCCGCTCCCGCGCGTCCGGATCACAACGGACCGCCGCGCGGGCGAAGCGCGTCGGCTCGTCGGCGAAGGCGAGCAGCTCGAGCGAGTCCTGCGGCCCGAGCGTGCGCACGAGCGCCGACGAGATCTTCTGCAGCTGCGCGAGCGGTCGACCGCCCATCGAGCCGGAGACATCGAGCAGCAGGACCAGATCCCGCGCGACGCTCCGCCCCGGCGTCGCGGGCGGCACGAGCGTCACGAGGCCGAACGCCGAGTCCGCGCGCGCATGACTCGCCGCGGGCCGGCAGAGCTGCACACTCGCGCCGGGCTCGGCCGTCGCGACGCGCCAGCGCACGACGACGTCGCGGTCGAGCCGCACCCCGCGCTCGTCGCCGAACGTCACCGCCGTGATCCCGCGCCGCGTCTCGACGGCGAGCGCGTGGGAGCTCGACTCGACGAGGCCGTCGACCACCACGTCGAGGAGCTCCAGCCGCAGCGAGCAGCGCACCGCCAGCGGCGCGTCGGCGACGTCGACCGTCACCTTCGCGGCGTCCGGCGTGCGGCCCGGTCCGCCCAGGTACCGCGGCGGCGCGACCGTCGGGAAGCGCAGCTCCCAGCCGCCGACGAGCCCGTTCCAGAGCAGCGGCTGGTCGACGCCGAGCTCGACCTCGATGGCCTCACCCGCCGGCACGTTCCCGAGCTCCTGCGTGAAGAGGCCGTCGCGCTCCTGGTCGAGGATCGCGGCCGTGCGCCCCTCGCTGATCGCGCGGACGAAGCGCTCACGGGCGCGCTCCTTCACGTCGACGACGCCGCGGATGCGCCGCCCGCCGATCGTGAACGAGTAGCGCGCCACCGCGCCGTCCGCCGGCAGCGGCAGGCGGTAGGTGACGCGGAGCGGCTCGGTCGAGTCGTTGCGGAAGGTCTGCCGGAGCGTGGTCCGGGCGATCCCGGCGCCGGCGACGACCTCGAGCGCGGCCGAGACGAGCGGGAGCTCCCGGCCGTCGACGGAGACGAGGCGGGCGCCGTTGGAAGGGTGGTGCAGCGGGGACGTCATCGAGCGGGCAGTCTGCATGGGGTGTTTCCTCCTGTCCCCCCAGTGCAGGAGCCCCCGTCCTTGTGACAGCGCCCCGATCGATCCGCGCAACCCCCTGGAATTCGGGGGTCATGCGACGCCCCTCAAGGCGTGCGGCCGTCCGGGTGGCAGCCGTTCTGCAGGCAGCCCGCCGAGGTGCCGTCGTAGTTCGGCTCGCCGGCGTGGCGGCGGTCGATGTCGCTGCGCACGTGCTCGTGGCAGCCGCCGAAGCAGTCGAACGGCGTGAAGTCGATCGCCTCGTACGGACGATCCGCGCGGTCGCTCGTGTGGCAGTCGTAGCAGGCCTTCTGGTGACGCCCCGAAGCGATCCGGAAGACGGGCGAGCCGTGGCTCGCGACCGGATCGACCTGCGCGTCGGCGTGGCAGCGCAGGCACGAAGGCGAGCTCTGCGCGAAGCCGCGGACCGCGAGGTGCGCGGCCGACATCGTCACGGCCGTGTGGCACGTGGCGCAGGCGACGCGCTCGTGCACGACCGGATCGGAATGACACTCCGCGCAGGGGACCTCCCGATGCGCGGTCGTCGCGCCGATCGGGAAGAAGCCCGTGTGATCGACCGCCGCGCCGACCGAGCCGTCCGGGTGACAGAGCAGGCACGCGCCCGTCGACCACTCGTAGCCGCCCATCCCGCCGTGGATCCCGCTGGTGGTCGCGCGATCGTGGCATCCCGTGCAGGTCTGCTGAGAGAAGCTTGCGCCCCACGGCTTGTCCGTCCGCCACGACGGGTGGCACTCGAGACAGGCGGAGGCATCGTGCGGCGCGCCGGCGTCGATGCGGAAGGCCGTGTGCGCGCTCGTCTGCTCGACCTGGCTCGTCGCGTGGCAGCGGGCGCAGGTCATCGAGACGAGCGCGAAGTCAGGCACCGTCGCCGCGTGCTGCCGCGTCGCCGTCGCCGCGGGGTGACACGAGCCGTCCGTGCAGGTCAGCGCCCGCCGCACGCCCGGCTGGCGGTGGCAGTCCTTGCAACGCTGCTCGGAGGCCCGGTGCGCCGCGCCCGGGCCGATCGGGAAGAAGCGCGTGTGGTCCATGCGGCCGGGCGCCGCGCCGACGGGATGGCAGAGGATGCACGCGGTGCTCAGCCACTCGTACTCGGGGATCAGGTCGTGGGAGAGGTTCGTGGGCGTGCGCTCGTGGCAGTTGATGCAGCTCTGCTTGCCGAAGTCGGCGCCGAACGGCTTGTCGACGCGGCTCTGCGTGTGGCAGTCGAGGCACGAGGTGTCGTGGTGCGAGGTGCCCTCCCCGATCGAGAACGGGCCGTGCTGCGCGACGGGCGTCACCTGCGAGTCGGCGTGGCAGCGCAGGCAAGCCGACGACCGCAGCTCGAAGCCCGGGACCTTCCCGGCGTGGGGCGGCCGGACGAGCGCGTCGGCGTGACAGGTCCCCGCGCAGGTGACGTCGTCCCGATCCTCGGGGTTCCGGTGGCACTCGCCGCAGGCGAACGTGGCGTGCGAACCAACGTCGATCGGGAAGTAGCGCACGTGATCGACCATGCCCGTCACGCTCCCCGTCGGGTGGCACGTGAGGCAGGAGCCGGTCGCATAGAGATAGCCCGGCGTCGCGCCGTGGAGCGGATCGGTGACGGCCTGCGGGTGGCAGTTTCCCGTGCAGCTCTGCGTCAGGAAGTCAGCGCCGAAGGGCTTGTCGGCCCGGAGCGCCGTGTGGCACTGCACGCAATTGCTGCCGAAGTGCGCGCTGCCCGCCGCGATCTGGAACACGGGGTGCGTGTCGACCTCGTCGATCTGCGCGTCGGCGTGACAGCGAACGCAGCGGGGCGACTCGTGCCGGAAGCCGCCGAGATCGGCGTGGAGCGGGGTGGTCACGGCCTCCTCGTGACAGGTCGCGCACAGCAGCTGGCTGCGGTCCTCGCGCGTGACGTGGCAATCCATGCAGGCGATGCCGGCGTGCGCCGTCTCCGGCGCGATCGGGAAGATCGCCTCGTGGTTCGCGCCCGCGCCGGTCGCCTCGCCGCGCGGGTGGCAGGCGTAGCAGCTCTCCGGACCCCACGCGTAGCCGTCGATCCCGACGTGGATCGGGTTCGTCACGTCGGCCTCGTGTTTGTGGCAGCCGATGCAGGAGAAGCGCGTGCGCTCCGGGTTCGTGTGGCACGAGTCGCAGGCGAGGCCCTCGTGGTTGCCCTGCGTGATCGGGAAGTAGACGTCGTGGGCGTCCGGCTCGATCTTCACGACGGTCGTCGACGCCGGCTCGCTGCAGGCCGCGAGCGCCGCGACGAGCAGCAGCAGCGCGAGGGCGGATCGACGGGAGAGTCTCTGCACGGGCTGCTCCTTCGCCACGAACGTGCCCGCCACTACGAGTCCGGACCTCGGGCAGGTCGGCGGATGGTGCCAGAGCGAGCGGGCCGGGGGGAGCCCCCGAGCGACCATCGGGCACGCCGCGAATCCCTTTGGAATACGGCCCGCCGGTGGCCGCCGCCCCGCATCGGGCTCCCCGCCGATCGCGCTGCATCCCTGCGCTCCGGCGCGCCGCGGCGCTGAGCGCGCAACGCTTGCCGAGACCGTTCTCCGGCGGGGCGGACCGTGGCAGAGTGCCGGGCCGACGCGCGGAGTCGGCGGAGCTTCCCTCTCCACGATCGACCGGACGTCACCCTCGGGGGGACCATGTACATTCCGCACGCCGTTCGCGCACACCACGCAACGCTGCACGCTTCGCGGGCCGGCCGCCCGGGGGCCCGCGGTCCGCTCGCCGCGCTGGGGCTCGCCGCGCTCCTCGCGCTCGTCGCCTGCGGGACTGAACCCGCGAACGGTGGAGGCGGCGGCGCGCCGCCGGACGGCGCCGGCGGCAGTGGCGCAGGCGGCAGTGGCGCAGGCGGCAGTGGCGCAGGCGGCAGTGGCGGCCACGTCACCGCCGGGGAGAGCTGGACCTTCCTCGTCTACATGGTCGCCGACAACAACCTCGAGCCGTTCGGCCTCGGCGACATCGCCGAGATGGCCCAGGTCGGCTCGACGGACGCCGTGAAGCTCGTCGTGCAGGTCGACCGCGCGGCGGGCTACTCGGCGGACGGGCTCGGCGCCCTCCGGGACTTCCAGAGCACCAAGCGCCTGCTCGTCGGCCGCGGCGCCGTCGAAGAGCTCGAGGATCTCGGCGAGCTCAACATGGGCGATCCCGCCACCCTCACGGATTTCATCACCTGGGGCGCGATGACCTATCCCGCCGATCAGTATGGCCTCGTGCTCTGGGACCACGGCGGCGGCTGGACCGGTTTCGGTGACGACGAGAGCCACGATCACGCCGGGCTGACGCTCAACGAGATTCAGCGAGGCATCGGCGATGGCCTGGCGGCGATCGGTCGCGACCGTCTCACCTTCGTCGGCTTCGACGCCTGCCTGATGTCGACCTGGGAAACCGCCGTCACGCTGGAGTACCAGGCCGAGTACCTGCTCGCCTCCGAAGAGCTCGAGCCCGGCCATGGGTGGGACTACCACGCGCTCCAGAGCGCGCTCGACACCCCCTCCATCGGCGCAGACGCCCTCGGCAGCGACATCATCGACGGGTTCATCGCCCAGGCGACCGAGGCGGGCACGCTCGCAACCGTGACGCTCTCGATGACCGATCTGACCCAGGTGCACCTTCTCACCACCGCCATCAGCGGTTTTGTCGAG
>CAYHCR010000015.1:0-14344 GCA_964354895.1 uncultured Myxococcales bacterium
GTCGCCAAGCACCTCGAGCGGCTCGCCGATCACGCGACCAACGTCGCGGAGATGGTGATCTTCTTCCTCGAAGGCCGCGACATCCGCCACCCGCGCAGCCGCGCCCTGCCCCCCACCGAGTGAGCCTGCTGCCGCCGAGGTTCGACGTGTCTCCGCCGCTCCCCCGAACGCCCACCGAGCTCCGCCGCCCCGAGCTCTTCATCAATCGCGAGCTCTCGTGGCTCGAGTTCAACCGGCGCGTGCTCGAGGAGGCCCAGGACGAGTCGGTCCCGCTGCTCGAGCGGCTCAAGTTCCTGGGGATCGTCGCGTCGAACCTCGACGAGTTCTACATGGTGCGCGTCGCAGGGCTCCTGCGACAGCGGGCCGGCGACGTCGAGGAGCCCTTCGACGACGGGCTCAGCCCCGCGCAGCAGCTGGTGCGGATCGCCGAGGTGACGCACGCGCTCGTGCGTGAGCAGTATTGCTGCCTGCAGGAGAGCGTGCGCCCGGCGCTGCGCGCGCGCGGGCTCGTCTACGTCGAGACGCCCGACCTGACGCGCGAGGATCGCGTCTTCCTCGCGGCCCACTTCGAGCGGCAGGTGCAGCCGGTGCTCACGCCGCTGCTCGTCGATCCGGGCCACCCGTTCCCGCACCTGCGCAACCGCTCGCTGAACCTCGCGGCGCTGCTCGCCGATCCGCGCCACGAGCAGCCGATGCTCGCGCTCGTGCAGGTCCCCGGCGTGCTCGGCCGCACGATCGAGCTGCCGGGGACGGGGCCGGGGCGACGCATCGTGCTCCTCGAAGAGGTGCTCCGGATTCACCTGGCCGAGCTCTTCCCGCAGCTGCCGATGATCACCTGCGTCCCTTTCCGGATCACCCGCAACTGGGATCTCAACCTGGACGAGGAGGAGGCCGACGATCTGCTCCGCCACATCCAGGAGGAGCTGCGCAAGCGGGATCGCGGCGCGACGGTGCGGCTCGAGCTGGCGGCGGGCGCGCCCGAGCTCAAGGAGAAGCTCGCGCGGGCGCTCGGCGTCAGCGCGCAGGAGACCTTCGAGCTCGACGGGCCGCTCGACATGGCGACGATCGTCCGCGCGTTCGACACCGTGCCGGCCCGCGAGCTGCGCGACGAGCCGTTCGTTCCGGTGGTCGCGCCGAGCCTGCGCGACGCCGACCTCTTCGCGGCGATCACGCAGAACGATCTGCTCCTGCACCATCCGTTCGAGTCGTTCGAGACGGTCGTGCGCTTCGTGGAGCAGGCCGCGGAGGACCCCGCGGTCCTCGCGATCAAGATGACGCTCTACCGCACCGGCGGCGACTCCCCGCTCATCCGGGCGCTCGCGCGGGCGGCGGAGAACGGCAAGCAGGTCACCGCGATCGTCGAGCTCAAGGCGCGCTTCGACGAGGCGCTCAACATCGCGTGGGCGCGGCGGCTCGAGGAGAGCGGCGTGCACGTCGTCTACGGGCTGATCGGCCTCAAGACGCACGCGAAGCTCTGCCTCGTCGTGCGCCGCGAGGGCGACGCGCCGACGCGCTATGCACACATCGGGACCGGCAACTACAACCCCTCGACCTCGCGCTACTACAGCGATCTCTCGCTGCTCACGCGCCGGCCGGAGCTCGCGGAGGACGTCGCAAAGCTGTTCAACCTGCTGACCGGGGCTGGCGCCCTGCCGACGCTCAAGCTGCTCGCTGTGTCGCCGATCGACATGCTGCGGCGCGTGAAGGGGCTCATCCAGCGCGAGACCGAGCACGCGCGCGCAGGTCGCCCCGGCCGCATCCGCGCCAAGATGAACAGCCTCGTCGACGGCGAGATCATCGCGGCGCTCTACGAGGCCTCCCAGGCGGGCGTCGAGATCGATCTCATCGTCCGCGGGATCTGCTGCCTGCGCCCCGGCGTGCCGGGGATCTCCGACCACATCCGCGTCCGCTCGATCGTCGATCGCTTCCTCGAGCACGCGCGGATCTTCGCCTTCGACAACGACGGCGTGCCGGAGGTCTTCCTCTCCTCGGCGGACTGGATGCCGCGCAACCTCCGCCGGCGCGTCGAGGTGATGGCGCCGGTGCTCGATCCGGCGCTGCGTGAGCGGCTGATCGCCGAGGTGCTCGGCGTGGCGCTCAAGGACGACGTCAAGGCGCGGTTGCTGCAGGCCGACGGCACCTATACGCGCGCCGTCCGGGTCGAGAACGTCCGCTCGCAGTCGCGCTTCGTGTCGATCGCGCGCGCCTCCGTCGTCGAGGAGGAGGAGGACCCGACGATGCGGGCGCTGCAATACTTCCTGGTCGCCAGGCCGCCGGAGGAGCCTGGCGCGGCGGGCTGACGGACGGGTTCACGCGTCCGTCACGAAGCCGCAACGCGCAGGACGCCGGCACCAACGAGGGTGCGCACCATGGCGTTCGTGCTGATCGTCGAGGATGAGCCGGATCTCGCCCGGATCCTCGAGTACAACCTGCAGCGGGAGGGCTTCCGGACGGCGATCGCCACGCGCGCGTCCGAGGCGCTGGCCCTCGCGCGGCGTGACGTGCCCGATCTCGTGCTGCTCGATCTGATGCTGCCGGACCGGCCCGGGACCGACGTCTGCCGCGAGCTGCGGCGCGATCCGGCAACCGCTTCGACGGCGATCGTGATGCTGACCGCGAAGGCGGAGGAGGTCGACCGCGTGGTCGGCTTCGAGCTCGGCGCGGACGACTACGTGGTGAAGCCCTTCTCCGTGCGCGAGCTGACGCTGCGGGTGCGCGCGGTGCTGCGACGGCAGAGCGAGCTGCGGCCGGCGCCCGAGCGGCAGCAGGGCGGCCCGATCACCGTCGATCACGCCGCGCACCGGGTGCTCGTCGGAGAGGAGGAGATCGGGCTGACGGCGCTGGAGTTCCGGATCCTCGCGACGCTGCTCTCGCGGCGCGGCCGCGTGCAGTCGCGCGAGCAGTTGCTGGCGGAGGCGGGGCGTGAGGACGAGGAGGTCTCCGAGCGCGCGATCGACACGCACATCAAGCGGCTGCGCGAGAAGCTCGGCGCGGCGGCCGCGTGGATTGAGACCGTGCGCGGCGTCGGCTACCGCTTCGCCGACGACCCGCGCGACCCGGAATCGTCCGTTCCTCCGCTCGAAGACGAGGGCTAGCGTGCGCTCCTCCCGGAGGTGCTCGTGACGGATGGTTCGTTCCGCGTCGGCGTCATTGATCTGGGCACCAACGCGGTGCGGCTGCAGATCGCCCGCGTCCTGCCGGGTCGGCGCCACGAGCTGATCGCGGAGGAGCGCGAGCCGGTCCGCCTCGGCGAGGGGCTCTTCGTCACCGGCGAGCTCTCCAGCCGCGCGATGGCGCGAACGATCGTGGCGATCGGCCGCTTCGCGAAGCTCGCCAAGCAGGCCAAGGTCCACACCCTGCGCGCGGTCGCGACCGCCGCGGTGCGCGAGGCGCACAACCGCAACGAGTTCCTCCGCGCGGTCGCCCGCGAGACGGGCGTGGCGCTCGAGGTGATCAGCGGCGCGGAGGAGGCGCGGCTGGTGGCCCTGGGCGTGCTGACCGATCGAGGGATCCGCAAGGGTGACCACGTCCTGTGCGACATCGGCGGCGGCTCGACCGAGGTGACGCTCGTCAAGGGCGGCCACGCGCAGCTCTGCTGGTCGCTGGAGATCGGCGCCGTGCGGCTGACGGAGATGTTCCTCATCCACGAGGATCCGCCGGGGAAGCGTGACGTCGAGCGCCTGCGCCTCTACGTGCGGCAGGCGCTCGCGAAGATCCCGGCGAAGCTGCTCGGCCGCGACCTGGACCTGGTCGGGAGCGCCGGCACGATCGGGGCGATCGCGGAGATCCTCTCGCACCGGACGAAGAAGCACCGCGGCGTGGCGGGGATCGATCGCGACGAGCTCGAGGCGCTCGCGCTGGAGGTCTTCGGCCTCCCCGTCGAGCAGCGCCGCGCGCTGGAGGGCTGCGACGAGAAGCGGGCGGAGATCCTGCTGGCCGGCTGCGTGCTGCTGCTCGAGGTGATGGATCACGCGGGCGTAAAGCACTGCATCCCGACGAAGCGCGGGCTGCGCGACGGGCTCGTCGTGGATCTGGTCCGGCGCGTCGGCCTGCCGCTCGGGCTCGCGCGGAGCACCGAGCCGCTCGTGGAAGAGGGGCTGCGCGCGTTCGTCCGCCGCTGCGGCGTCGACGAGCTGCACGCCGACCGCGTCGCGCGCGGGGCGCTCGTCATCTTCGACGCCGTGGAGAAGCCCGCGCAGCTCGAGCCGGGCGCGCGGCCGATCCTGCACGGCGCCGCGATGCTGCACGACGTCGGAAAGTTCGTCGCGTACGAGCGGCACCACAAGCACGCCTACTACCTGATCGCGAACGCAGAGCTGCCCGGCTTCAGCGATCACGAGCGCGAGCTCATCGCGAACGTCGCGCGCTACCATCGCAAGTCGACGCCGAGCGAACGCCACCCGCCCTTCGTCGCGCTGCGGAAGGCGGAGCAGGACGAGGTCCGCAGGCTCTCGGCGATCCTCCGCGTCGCGGACGCGCTCGATCGCACGAGCCGACTGCAGGCGGGAAAGCTCGAGGCGCGCGTGGTGGAGCGCGAACTGCGGCTCGTCGCGCGGATGGACGGCGAGGCCGAGCTCGAGCAGTGGGCGGTGGAGGAGAAGGCGGCGCCCGCGTTCGAAGAGGCGTTCGGCCTGGAGCTCAAGCTCGAGATCAGACCCTTGAAGGCGCCCCCGGCACGGTGATGCGCCGCGCGACCGCCACACGGGAGGGACCACGATGGCGCGCATGATCGACGGCAACCCCTGGCTCGGCCGGCTCTCGATGGCCGCGGCATCGGCCCGCGCGACCGGCGACGCAGAGGCAGTGCACGAGCTGCGCTCGGCGACGCGGCGGCTCGACGCCTGGCTGCGGCTCGGCGGACGAAGGGCGCTGCGGGACGATCTGCGCTGGCTGCGGCGGGAGGCGGCGGCCGTCCGCGACCTCGACATCGCGCTGGAGGCGGAGGCGCCGGCCCTCCACCTCGACTGGCTGCGCGCGCGCCGGGAGGTGCAGCGCCTGGCGCTCCGCGCGTCGCTCGACGGCCCGCGCTGGTCGGCGATCGCCTCGGCGCTCCCGTTGGTCCCGCCCGTCGAGGACCCGACCGCGCGCGCGCAGCTGGCGGGGCTCGCCGCGAGGGCGCTCGAGCGGACGAAGCGGTTCCATCGGGCGCCGTCGGATCCAGCAAAAATGCACGACCTGCGTCGGTCGCTGCGCGTGCTGCGTTACGCGCAGGGCTTTCTCGGACGGGAGCCGAAGCTCTTCTCGCGGCTGCAGGACGCGCTCGGCGCGGTCGGCGACGCGGCGGTCCGCCTCTCGTGGCTCGCCGTGCACAAGGAGGAGGTGGCGCCGCGGGCGGCCGGCCTCGCCGCGCACCGTGAGGCGCTCGACGCTGCGCTCGGGCAGGCGGCGACGACGGCAGCAGAGGTGTACGGAGCGAGCCGCAAGGACCTGCGACAGAGCCTGTCGCGCTGGAGTCGATGACCATGGAGCTCTTCCTCGTACGACACGCCCCGGCCGAAGAGGCCGCCGCGCGGCAGAAGGACGCGACGCGCAAGCTCACCGCGGACGGTCGCGCCCGCTTCGTGCGCGCGGTGAAGGGGCTGCGCGCGCTCGACGTGAAGCTCGACAAGCTCTGCCATTCTCCGTGGCTGCGCGCGTCGGAGACGGCCGATCTGCTCGCGCCGCTCCTGCGCGACGGCGGCGAGACGATCGCGCTGACCGCGCTGGCGGCGGCCCCGACCGCGGCGCTGCTGCCCTCGCTGCAGGGCGAGCGCATCGCGGTGGTCGGCCACGAGCCGTGGCTCTCGGAGCTCGCCTCCCTGCTGCTCGTCGGCGACGCCTCGCTCGCCGCGAAGCTTCCGCTCCGGAAGGGCGGGCTCCTGTGGCTCGAGGGCGAGGCGAAGGCGGGCGGCATGACGCTGCGTGCAGCGTTGCCGCCCAAGGTGCTCCGCTCGCTGCGCTGATCAGCGCTGCCGCAGCGTGGCGTTGTAGAGGACCTCGCCGTCGTCGAACTTGCGGAACTCGATCGTGACGGAGTCGTCGACCGGATCGAAGTCGAGGACCGTCGAGGCGTAGCCGCCGTTGAAGTGGAGGAACTGCGCGGCGGGGATCGCGTATTCGCGATCTTCGGGCCCGTTGTTCACGATGGCGACGATCGGGTTCGGGCCGTTCGCGCCGGGGCCGACCGCGATCTCGTAGAGGTTCCGGCGCGGTCCCGTCGCCTCGAGGCGCGCGACGAAGCCGACGTGGAAGTCGCCCGAGAGGAACCAGACGTTGCGGATCTGCTGATCGAGGATGTGATTGATCAGCTCGTCGCGCTGCTGCTCGTAGCCCTGCCAGCGATCGTTCTGGAAGCCCCAGAGCGGCAGCGGCATCGTCGTCGCGGGGACCGAGTTGAGCAGGATCTTGAAGTGGCACGGGCTCTCCGCCAGCGCCTGCTTGAGCCACGCCATCTGCGCGTCGGACATGTACACGGCGTGGTCGGTCTCGGCGGTCGAGGGCAGCCGCTCGCTGCGGCAGTCGAGCACGAAGATCTCGGCGGTCGCGCCCCAGCGGTAGCTGCGCCAGATCCGATCGTCGGGGCCGCGCTCGACGGGCAGCGACTCGAACCACGTCTTCCGCGCGATCGCGCCGCGCGCGGGATCGAACGTCTCGGGATCCCAGTTGTCGTCGAACTCGTGATCGTCCCAGGTCGCGTAGAGGCCGCAGCTGCCGAGGATCGCGCGGTAGCCGGGGTCTTCGAGCGTGCGCCGCCATACGTCGCGGTAGTCCTCCAGCGTGCGCGACTCGTCCTGGTAGCAGACGTCGCCGAGGTGGACGAAGAGATCGGGCGCAGCCTCCGCCGTGAGCTCGAGCGCGTGGTACGGCGTGTTCGCGAGGCTCGTGCAGGTGCTCGCGCCCAGCCGCAGCTTCGGGCGGTCGCCCTCGCGCGGCGCGGTGCGGACGTGACCGATCGCGGAGCGGGCGGTGGGCGCGCCCTCGGGCCCCACGAGCCACGCGTAGTGGTAGCGGGTGCCGGGCGCGAGCGCGTCGACGGGGACGTGCGAGAAGCCGTCGGCGTCGACCGGCGCCTCCAGCTCCCGCACGAGGACCACCTCGCCCGCGCCCGTGGCGTCGCGCCAGAGCCGCAGCCGGGGCGCGCCGTCGCCGGGCGCGACGAAGGTCGCGAGCAGCACCGCGCCGGTCGTCATGCCGCCGGAGCTGACCGCGCGCGGGAAGCGCTGCGGATCTTCCGCGAGCGCCGCGGGATCCCAGGCGAGCGCGGTCCCGTGATCGAAGTCGGTCGGGTCGAAGGGCGCGTCGCCCCCGGGCGCGGCGGGATCACCGGCGTCTTCGGCCTCGCAGCCGACGGCGGCGACGGTGGCGGTGGCCAGGCCGGCGGCGAGGATCGTGCGGCGGGAGAGCGGCTTCGGATCGTTCATGGCCGGAGGCTGCCTCCGGTTCGTGACGACTTCGTGGCGGCCGCGCGACGTCGCGAATACGGCGACGCCCGCGCGCCGAACCGAAGGAGCGATGGCCCCTCCGTCCGGTGCGCGGGCGTCGGATCCGCGTCGTCGTCGCTCAGTCGGCCGCGAAGGCCGTCCAGCCGGCGAGCCAGTTCTGCCGGCCGACCGCGCCGACGTGCGTCGCGTCGCGGTCGAAGAAGCCGTCGTCGGGGGGCGTGCCGCCGCCCGTGAAGACCGCGCTGCCGGCGGCCGGGGTGAAGTCCGGCGCGTCGAGATCGCCGGGGTTCGCGAGGCCCGGATCGACGCCGCCGCGGTTGCCGCCCGTCGCTTCGAAGGCCGCGTGCTCGTCGAAGCCGCCGTCCTTGCCCGCGTCGTCGGCGTCGCCGTTGTCGAAGCCCGCGCTGCCGGCGTTGTCGAAGAAGAGGCTGCCTTCGACCCGGAGCGCGTCGCCCACGAGCGCGACGCAGGCGTCGTCGCGCACGTCGAGCGCGAAGTCCGCGAAGCGCGTCACGAGCGCGTTGTGGAGGTGGACGCCCGTGCCGCGCCGGAACGTGGCGGCCCGCTGCGCCTCGACCGCCCCGCCCTTGCCGGCGCCGGAGCCGACGAGCGTCACGTTCCAGAGCGTCGGCTCGGAGCGCGGCGCGGCGTCGTGATCGTCCTCGTTGTTGTCGGCCTCGATCCCGTTGTCGCCCGCGTTCGTCTCCTGCACGACGACCACGTGCTGCAGCTTGCCGCGGAAGCCCAGATCCCAGTCGAGGCCGTCGTCGTCGGCAAAGCTGACCACGAGGTGTTTGCCCCCGACGGTGCCGCCGAAGAACTCGATGCCGTCGTCCGCGCCCATGTGGACCTGCACGAAGTCGAGCGTCGTGCCCGCGCCCACGCCGCCGAGCGAGAGGCCGTTGAGCTCGTTGTCCGGCGCGAGCTCGAAGCCCGCGAACTCGACGCGCACGTACCGCAGCGTGCCCGAGTCGTCGTCCGCGGCGTCGCCGCCGTACTCGACGTCCTCGCCCGCGCTCGCCGGGAAGCCCTCCATCGAGTTGGTGCCGCCGGGCGCGTTGATCGGCGCCCTGCCGAGCAGCACGAGCCCGCCCCAGTCGCCGCGCTTGCGGTCGCCGACGGCCTTCGAGGAGGTGAAGACGATCGGGCGATCCTGCGTGCCCTCGGCGACGAGCTTGGCGCCGCGCGTGACGACCAGCGAAGAGCCGGCCCGGCCCCGCAGCACCGTGCCGGCCTCGATCGTGAGCGTCGCGCCCGCCTTCACGAAGACGTGATCGGTCAGCTCCCAGCAGACGGTCGCAGCGAGCGCGGTGTCGGCCGTGATCGCGCCCGCGAGCTCGCGCGTCTCGCCGCAGGTGACGAGTCCGCTGCCGCCCGCGCCGTCGCCGCCCGCGCCGTCGCCGCCCGCGCCGTCGCCGCCCGCGCCATTGCCGCCCGCGCCATTGCCGCCCGCGCCCTCGGCGTCGCCGTCCGTGCCGTCGGCGCAGCCCGCGATCGCGGCGGTGAGCGCGAGGATCGATGCGTACTTCCTGACCATGGTGACTCCGTGTCGCGGGCCTCGAGCCCGCGTGCGTTCGTGAACGTGACGGGGCGAAGAATCGTCAGTCCATGCGCCAACCGAGCGTCAGCTGCGCTCCGACGCCGGGGCGGAAACGTGACGTCTCCGCGTCGGCGAGCGTCTCGACGGTGGCGGAGTCGAGCAGGTTCGTGACGGCGACCTTCGCCTCGAAGCCGTGCGGCAGGCGCTGGGCGACCGCGACGTCGAGCCGGTGCACCGGCGCCTCGTAGACGTCGTCGGGGAACGGCGCCTTCGCGACCTCCGCGACGCGCGGGCCGAAGACGTTGTAGAGCAGCTGTGCGTCCGTGCCCCACGCCTCGCGCGCCCAGCGCACCGCGGCGTTCACGACCCAGGGCGACTGCCCCTGCAGCGGACGCTCCCGGCGCGCGAGCTCCTCCGCCTGCTCGTCGGTCGCGGTGACGGTCGAGGTCACGAGCGTGAGGTTCACGCCGATCCCCACCTCGTGCAGCGCCTCGTGGAGGCGGCCGAGCGAGGTCCGCGCCTCGAGCTCCGCGCCGTACAGCTCTGCGCGCGCCGCGTTCTCGAACGAGAGGTCGCCGTTCTCGTTCTGGATGACCAGCTCGATCGGCGCCTCCATCCACTTGCCGAAGACCCCCGCGGCGACGACCTCGCTCTCGCCGGGGAAGAGCTCCCAGCGGAGATCCGCGTTCTGGATCGACGTGCGCAGGAGCTCGGGGTTGCCCGAGAGCGTCCTTCGGCGCGTGAAGTCCGTGTACAGGAACGGCGCGAGCTCACGGAGCTGGGGCCGCGCGACGGTCCTCGCCCAGGAGAGCCGGACGTTCTGCGCGGCCACGGGCGACCAGACGACGTTCGCGCTCGGGAGCACGTCGAGATCGACGCGCTCGACGCCGTCGGGGACCGTCGCCTCGACGGCGTAGCGGCTCCCCGGCGAGAGATCGGTGCGCAGCCGCTCGACGCGCACGCCACCGACGATCCGGAGCGGATCGAACGCGGTCACGTCGACGAGGCCGTAGCCCGCGAGCAGGAGCTGCGTCGCCTCGTAGCCGTCGGTCTGCGCGGTCTTCTCCGTCAGGACGAAGTCGGGGCCGATCGTCTCCGGCACGAACAGCTCGCCCGGGTCGCGCCGCAGGGAGGCGGGATCCGACGCGCGGCTCGCGGGGAACTGCCAGCGGAAGCGGCGCACCTCGAACGTGCGGTCGGAGCGGGAGAGCGCGGCGCCGAGCTTCGGCTTGCCGAAAGAGAGCGGGAGGCGCGCGTCGAAGCCGGCGCCGACCGTGCGGTCGGAGAGCGCGCCGAAGAGGTGTTCGCCCGAGCCGGGCTCGTTGATGAAGCGGTGCCCGCCGTCGGGCTCGATCGTCACGGCGAGATCCCGCGTGTTCGGCTCGTCGCGGGCCGCGAGCGCGCCGTGCCCCTGCCAGGAGAGCTCGAGGCCGGCCGCGTCGGCCAGGCGGTGGCGCCCGCGGAGCTGTCCGAAGAGCACGCTGCGCTCGACGAACGAGAGTCGGGTCGACTCGACCTCCGTGGCCTCCGCGTCGGTGACGCCGCGCGTGACCTGGACGCGCGCTTCGCCCGCGTGCGTCGCGAGGCCCACGAACGAGAGCTCGTGGCCGTGCGAGAGCTCGAGCGCGGTGCTCACGAGCGCCCCGAGCCGCGCGGTCTCGCTGCCCGACTCCTCCACGAAGGCCTCGCGCTCGGCGAGCGTGCCGGCCTCCCGGTCCTCCACGCGGAAGGTCGTGACCTCGGTGCGGCGGCGCTGGAGCGTCCGGCCGAACGAGAGCGAGCCGAGCCAGCCGAGGCGGCGGCCGAAGAGCTCGCTCGTCGCGCCGCCCGACGCGGCGAAGCCGACGCCCGGGGCGAGCGCGCCACGCGTCGAGGAGAAGTCGGCAGACATGCTCTCGCCGGCCGCCTCGATCGCGGCGGCGTCGAGCCCGTCGCCTTCGACGAGCGGTCGATCGCGCGGCAGTCCCTCGGGGAGCGCGCGTCCGCCGTCGTCGAAGCCGAGGGAGTCCCACGCGCCGCCCGCCGCCGTCGGCGCCTCGCGCAGCGTCGAGACCGTGTCGCCCTGCAGCGAGAGGCGCAGGCCGAAGGTCGGCCGATCGGGGAACTGGCGGGCGTCGACGAGGAGCGCGCCGCCGGCAAAGCTGCCCGGCAGGTCCGCGTTCGCGCTCTTCACGACGCTGACGCCGGAGAGCAGCGCGGTCGGGAAGAGATCGAGCGGCAGCCCCGGCTCGTCGGGCTCGGGGCTCGGCACCACGACGCCCTCGAGCAGCGTCATGACGTAGCGGCCGGAGAGCCCGCGCACCACGACGTACCGCCCTTCGGTGACGGTGGCGCCCACGACCCGCTTGAGCGCGTCGGCGGCGGAGCCGTCGGGCGTACGAGCGATCTCCTCGCCCGAGAGCCCGTCGGAGACGACCGCGGCGCGCCTGCGCTGCTCGAGGCGCACGGCTGCACGCGCCTTGTCGGGCTCGGCCTCGACCTTCACCTCGAGCACGGCGCCGTCGTCGGCCCGCAGCACGACGTCGACCCGCGCCTCGCGGCCGGCCTCGACCACCACGCGCTGCACGCGCTGCGGCTGGTGCAGCTCCGCGAAGAGGCGCAGGTCCCAGCGGCCGGGCGGGAGCTCGAGCCGGAAGGCGCCGTCGAGATCCGTGAGCGTCGCGTGCGGCGCGCCCTCGACCTGCACGCGCGCCTCGATGAGCGGCTGCCCGTCCGCGGCGGAGCGCACGACGCCGACGATCGCGCCGAGGGCTGCGGGCGGGGCTTCGGGGGCCGGCGCGGGTTCGGCCGGCGCAGGTTCGGCGACCGCCTCCGCGCCGCGGGCCTGCCCGGCGATCAGCGAGAGGAGGAGCGCGGCGGCGGCCAGCAGGCCCCACCTCAGCGGCGTCGGAAGCTCTGCGTTCATGGGAGCGCTCGGGGCGAGACGACGAGGGTCACGGCGCCGGCAGCGCGCGCGAGGTCCATCACCTGCACGGCGCGGGCGTAGGGCGTGCGGGCGTCCGCGTCGAAGACGAGGACGTGATCGCCGCGCGCGGCGAACATGCGCGGGAGGCGCTCGGACAGCTCTGCGTCGGCGAGCGGCTGCCGGTTGACGGCCGCGGCGCCCGACGCGTCGACCGTCAGCACGAGCGGCGGCCTGTCGCCGGGCGGCACCTCCGAAGGCGCCTCGTCGGGCTTCGGGACGTGGAGCCAGAACTGCTTCGTGAGCAGCGGCGTGACGACCATGAAGATGATGAGGAGCACGAGCACCACGTCGACGAGCGGCGTGACGTTCACCTGCGGCCGGACGCGACCCTTCCCGTGGCCGATCGACGCGCCCATCGTTCAGCCCTCCCCGTCGGTCGGCGCGGCGTCCGGCGCCGACACCACGAGCGAGACCCCGGGCAGTCCTGCGTCCTGCGCCACGAGGAAGAGCGCGCGGACGTCGCCGTACGGGAGACGCGCGTCGCCCTTGAGCACGAGGCGGCGCGTCGGCTCGTCGCGGTGCGCCGCCGAGAGCGCCTCGGCGAGCGAGTGCGCCTCGAGCTCCCGCCGTTCGAGCAGCAGCCGCCCCGAGCCCGTCGCGACGAGCTCGAGCGGATCGAGCCGGCCCTTCGCCTCGGGGTCCGGCGTCGTCACGCGCGGGAGCTCCACCTCCTCGCCCGCGTCCATCTGCGGCGTGACGACCATGAAGATGATCAGCAGCACGAGCACGACGTCCACGAGAGGCGTGACGTTGATCTCGGGCTGCGCGCCGCTACGCCGCGGCACGGTGCTCCCGGTCGTGGCCATGGTTCTTCTCCAACTGATCGACCAGCTCGCCCGTCGCCGTCTGCAGGCGGAGGTCGAGGCGATCGAGGCGCGACGAGAGGAGGTTGAAAAGCAGCACGGCGGGGATCGCGATCCCGAGGCCGAGGCCGGTGACGACGAGCGCCTCGGCGATGCCGGAGGCGACCGCGCCGAGGCCGCCGGAGCCCGTCTTCGCGATGCCCTCGAAGGCCGCGATGATCCCGACGACCGTGCCGAAGAGGCCGACGAAGGGCGCCACCGAGGCGACGGAGGCGAGCACGTTCATGCCGCGGCGCGCGTCCGCCGAGACGTTCTCGAGCGTGCGCGCCAGCTCGCGGCGGGCGAATTCCACGGCGCCGACCTCGCCCGTCGGATGGCGGAGCGCGTCGAGGTAGGCCCGCAGTCCTGCACGGAGCAGCCGTGGCACCGGCCCCTTCGCGTCGCCCAGCTCGGCGACGAAGCCCGCGTAGTGACGCTCGCGGATCGCGGCGGCCGCGCGCGGCGCGATCGACCGGCTCTCCCGCTCCCAGCGCCAGAGCGCGGCGAGGCGCTCGACGACGACAGCGATCGTCGCGATCGCCATCATCGAGAGCAGCACGACGACGCCGCGCGCCGCGAAACCCATCTGCGACCAGAGCTCTACGAGGTGGATCTCCATGGTTCCTCCGGGTCCGCGGGGCGGACCGCTCACAGGCGGAGCACGAACGGGACCT
Source organism: uncultured Myxococcales bacterium (assembly GCA_964354895.1). Lineage (GTDB taxonomy): Bacteria > Myxococcota > Myxococcia > Myxococcales > Vulgatibacteraceae > CAYHCR01. Next base: position 13,443 of record CAYHCR010000015.1, read on the forward strand.
TCACGATCTTGAAGACGGCGATCGGCCGGCCCTCCCAGGTGGCGGGCTGGAAGCGCCAGCCGCGGACGGCGGCGACGGCGGCGCTCGCGAAGGGCTCGGCGCCGCGCATCACGCGGACGTCCGAGACGGCGCCCTGCTCGTCGACGACGATCTTCAGGATCACCGTCTCCTCGCGGCCCGCGGCGCGCATCTCGGCCGGGAAGACCGGGACGGCGTTCCCCGGCGCGGGCACGGGCGGCACGGCGTTCTCGGGGAGCTGGATGGGCGCAGCGCGCGGCTTCGCGACCGTGACCGACGCCACGACCATCGGCGCCGGCGGCCCGTCCCCGCGGCCACCCTCGAGCCCGGCGACGTCCCCCTGACCGGGCGGCGCGGCGTCGACGGCGTCGTCCGTCGCGTCGGCCTCGGGCGCCGCCGCGGCGGGCACCTCTGCGGGAACGACCGGCGGAGGAGGAGGCGGACGCGCGGGATCCGGCGGGCGGCGCTTGAGGTGCGCGGGCGCTGCGACGGCGGGAGCAGAGGGCGGGGCCTGCAGCGGAACGGGCGGAGGCGGTGGCGGTGGCGGCGCGAAGACGACGGAGAGCGCCTCCTCGAGCGGCGCCGGCGCCTTCGCCGCGCCCGAGAGCACCAGTGCAGCCGCGACGAGACCGACGTACGCGAGCACCGCCAGCGACACGGAGAGGCCGAGTCGGCGCGTGGCGTTGGGATCGGGGATGGCACCGTGCAGCGACTCGAACATCGGCTCTCCGCGGCGTTGCTTCGGCGCGTCTTGTAGGGGCGGGCCGTGGCGACGCTGCGGCGGGCGCGTGTGCGCCGCGTGGGCGCCGCGTGCCGCTTCGACGCGGCTTCGTCTCGGAGGCGTGACGGAGCTGCCTCGAACGCATGACCGAGCGCCACGAGAT